>CAVKYA010000037.1:0-11583 GCA_963660255.1 Bacteroidaceae bacterium
TTTCGTTCTCGGTACTTGTTGTACTTCCTTCAGTCTTTTCAATGAACTTGTTTGCATTCCTGTTCAGATCGTTTGTGTTTCGTTCCGAACGGGAATGCAAAGGTAGACATTATTTTTGAACCTGCAAACTTTTTCTGAAAAATTTTTAACTTTTTTTATTCATTTTTATTCTCGCCTGAAGTTCCCAAGTGCGTATCCTGTCCTTATACAGGTTGTTAGCGTTTACTTTGTCGATATCGAGCGAAGCGTCGGAATTATCGTCCCAGCGACGGCAATTATAGACAACATCGTAAATTCGTCCGATCTGGTACTCCCTGGAGACACGAAGACCTACCGCGTAATCCTCTCCGTACTTTGTTGTCGGGAAGTTGATCGTGCGGAGCATCGGCACATAGAATCCGCGCGGAGCGCCAAGCCCGTTGATGCGGAGAGCGTTGTTGCGGCCGTTCTCAGGGGTCCACTCACGATGGTCGATGATTCCAGGAGGCAAGGTCTCCATCTGAAAGTTGGTCATTCTATATGTACCGACAACCATAGCGCAGTTCTGGGCATAGAAGGCATCCACGAACTTCTGGACGGTGTTCTCATCGAAATACACATCGTCAGAATCCAACTGGATGGCGAACTTTCCGCACTTAGGATGGTGCAGGGCGGCGTTCCAGTTGCCTCCGATGGCGTGATAGCTCTTGTCCTGAGCGATATAAACGAGCTTAGGGTCATCAGTGAACTTCTTGATGACATCAACGGTTCCATCAGTAGAGTTGTCATCGACCACGATCACATTATATTTAAAAGTGGTTTTCTGACTCAACGCGGAAGTCAAAGCATCTCCTATCGTGCGTACTCTGTTCTTGCAAGGGATGACGACCGAGGCTTCATATTCAAATGAATCATCAGAGAACTCAATATGCTTGAACTTCGGCTCAAGATAGCCACCCACATCTTTAAGATGCTGTGTGCAAGCCTTTTCCATCTCTATCTGGACAGCACGGTTCTTCGGATCCACATAGTCGAAGATCTTTTCGCCCGACTTGCGGGTATCGGTCTCGATCTCGTAGTAGAGATATTCATTGATGTGGACAAGGCTTCCCTTCTGGGAAACTTTAAGGCGCAGGTCATAAAGGCCTGCATATTCATAGTCAACGTCCATTCTTTCAACGGCTTCCTTTAGAGCGGAGGTTCTGTAGATCAGCACCGAGCCGAAGTCGAAGTCGTCGCGCAGGGCTCCCTGCTGGCAGTCGATCACCGGAGCGAAGGCGCGGTTGCCGTCCACCTCGTTGAAATGATCGGCATAGACCATCGCGGCGGAAGAGTCCTCGGCGATGGAAAGGAACCGCTCAAGGGCGAACTGGCCGAAGCTGAGTTCCGTCGTCTTGGTGTAGATCATTGTGAAAGGAGCGGTCGCCGCCTGAGCGATCTTTCTGACACAAGCGGTGCTTTTGAATATGGCCGCGTCAAGGAACTCAACCTTGGCGACCTCCGATTCCGCGCGGAGGTTGGCAGCGGTCACAGCGACCTGCTCATCGCTCACAAAAGGGACAAAACAATCTATTCTTTTCATATATAATAAGGAATATTCTAGCAAACGCAAAAATAAGTAAAATATTCGGTAAAAATTGATACATTTGTCAAATAGTCACATCAGGTGGGCGGGCAAACGTCACCTGAATGCGAAATGAGATTAACCATAGGTAGTTATCTACCTGCAAATGTTATGAATATGACCATAAGAAGAACAATGATTCTGGCCGCGGCCATCTTGGCCACCGCCACGGCAATGACAGCCCAGGAAACTCCCAAGTGGCTCAGGAAAAGCGCCATCTCACCGGACGGAAGCAAGGTTGCGTTCTGCTATAAGGGTGACATCTTCACCGTCGGAGTGAATGGTGGCAGGGCTCTTCAGATCACGACCAATCAGGCCTATGACTCTGATCCGCTTTGGACTCCTGATGGCAAGAAAATCGTATTCTCTTCTTACAGAGCCGGTTCCAAGGACATATTCATCACTTCCGCTGAAGGTGGCGTTCCGAAGAGGCTGACTGACTATCCGGGAAACGAGACTCCGCTTTGTGTCTTGGATGGAGGAAGGGTTCTGTTCCAGGCCAACATCCAGCAGGACGCTGTTTACGGAGGATTCCCAGGCAATCCGCAGATCTGGCAGGTTGACGAGAAGGCCGGAAGACCTCAGCTGGTCACCTCAATGCCACTTATGGCGATGAGCGTGAACAACTCCGGAGAGGTTATATACGAGGATTATAAAGGTTATGAGGATCCTCTCCGCAAGCATCACCAGTCATCGGTCACCAGGGACATCTGGCTGTACAAACCAGCCGGTGCACAGGGTGAAAGGTTCCGCGTCACCGGAGACGGTACATTTACTAAATTGACATCATTCGTCGGGGAGGATAGGAATCCGGTCTTCGCGGCTGACGGAAAGACTTATTATTATATATCCGAGGCGGACGGGACATTGAATGTCCACAAGGCGTCCATCGACAATCCTGGACAGGCGACGCAGTTGACCCACTTCAAGGACAATCCCGTGAGATTCCTTTCCGTCGCCGGCAACGGCACACTCTGCTTCTCCTGGAACGGTGACCTCTACACAATGGCGGACGGAAAGGAGGCGAAGAAGCTTGACATCACCGTAGCGAAAGACGAGACAGAGAATGATGTTGAATATCTCACCTTCTCGACCGGAGCCTCGTCTATGGCGATATCTCCTGACGGTAAGGAGATAGCGGTTGTGATCAGAGGTGACGTGTTTGTCACATCAGCGGACTACAAGACCACAAAAAGGATCACCAACACACCTGAGCAGGAGCGCAACGTAAGCTTCTCCAAGGACGGACGCGAACTTTACTATTCATCGGAAAGGAACGGTCATTGGGGAATATACAAGACCTCGCTGACCGACAAGAAAGAAAAGAGATTCACATACGCAACCAAGTTCAAGGAGGCGCTTGTGACATCGGAAAGCGAGACCTGCTTCCAACCGGTTGTCTCTCCGGACGGGGAATGGGTGGCATTCCTGCGTGACAGGACCGAACTGGTCATCAAATCGACCAAGGACGGAAAGGAGAAATCCCTGCTTAAAGGCGTGAATTACTCCTACGCTGACGGAGACCAGAGTTTCGAGTGGAGTCCGGACAGCAAGTACATCCTCAGCAACTATCAGATCAACGGCGGATGGAACAATTCCGATGTCGCGTTGATAGACATAGAGAGCGGCAAGATCACGAATCTGACCGAGAGCGGTTACTCCGACGGTAACTTCAAGTGGACTCTCAAGGGCAAGGCAATGGCCTGGGAATCAGACAAGGACGGTTACCGCAGCCACGGAAGCTGGGGAGCCGAGAGCGACATCTACATTATGTTCTTCGACGGCAAGGAGATGACCAAGTTCTATCAGGACAAGGAGGACGCGGAGATCGCCAAGGCTCTTGAGGACGGGGACAAGTCCGAGAAAAAGATAGAGAAAGAGGAGAAAAAGGAAAAGAAAGACTCAGTCAAACAGGCTGAGAAGCCGGCAAAGCTTGTGCTCGACCTTGAGAACAGGGAGTTCAGGACGGCCCGGCTGACACGCTTCTCCGGAAGGCTCGGGGACTTCTACCTTACACAGGACGGAACAAAACTTTTCTACACGACCAGATTGGAGAAGAGCTATGATCTCTGCCAGATGGACGTTAAGAAAGGCGATGTGAAGATCATTAAGAAAGGTGTGTATGGTTCGTTGGTGCCATCAACCGACGACAAGGATCTCTACGTCTTCACTGGTAATTCGATCACGAAAATCACGATCGCCAGCGGCGCGATGACCACAATCTCATTCTCTGGGGATTACGAATTCAAGCCTAAGGCCGAGAGAGACTACATCTTCGGCCACGTCTGGAAGCAGGTGGACGAGAAGTTCTACGACCCTCAGATCCACGGGATAGACTGGGAAGGATACAAGAAGAATTACGAGCAGTTTATGCCATACATCGCCAACAACTTTGACTTCCAGGATCTTCTCTCCGAGATGCTTGGTGAACTCAACGGCTCGCACACAGGAGCGAGGTACTACAGCCGGTCAAAGTTCACAATGGGTTGGCTTGGAGCCATTTACGACTATGACTACGAGGGTGACGGCCTAAAGATAGCCGAAGTGCTTCCTGGCGGAGCTCTGAATCTGGCGGATTCCGGAATCAAGGCCGGAGACATCATCGAATCCATTGACGGACAGCCGATAAAGGCAGGCGAGAGTTGGTTCAGCCTTCTGAGGAACAAGGCCGGCAAGAAAGTGGCTGTCGTAGTGAAGAAGGGCAAAAAGGATGTGGAACTGTTCGTCGAGCCGGGATATTCAGAATCCTCCCTTATGTACCGCAGATGGGTGAAGCAGAGAGAGGAGATGACGGACAGGCTTTCAGGCGGAACAGTGGGTTACACGCACGTTCAAGGAATGGACTCCCCGAGCTTCAGGACGGTATATTCAAAACTGCTTGGCAAGTACAGGGCGGCTGACGCGGCTGTGGTTGACACAAGGCACAACGGCGGCGGCTGGCTGCACGACGACCTCGCGACCTTCCTCAGCGGCAAGGAATATATCAGGTTCACCCCGAGGGGGCAGTACATCGGCAGCGAGCCATACAACAAATGGAGAAAGCCTTCCTGCGTGCTGATGTGCGAGGACAACTACTCGGATGCCTGCGGATTCCCGTACACGTATAGGACTCTTGGAGTGGGCAAGTTGATTGGAATGCCGGTTCCGGGCACGATGACCGCCGTCTGGTGGGAAACTCAGATAAATGGAATGGTATTTGGAATACCTCAGGTCGGCTCATTCGGCCTCAAGGAGGGTAGGTACCTTGAGAACCTGCAGATCGAGCCGGACATCAAGGTTGACAACGACCCAGCCTCCGTCCTCAGAGGCGAAGACAAGCAGCTTGAGGCGGCGGTCAAGGAAATGATGAAAACAAAATAACAACTTTATACTATGGACAGAAAAGTCGTAATAATTCCGACTTACAACGAGAAAGAGAACATTGAGGCGATTGTCAGAAAAGTATTCTCACTTGAAGGAGAGTACAACGTGCTGATCATAGATGACGGTTCACCTGACGGGACAGCAACGATTGTCAAAGGCTTACAGACCGAGTTCAGCGACAGGCTTTTTATGATCGAGCGTTCTGGAAAACTTGGACTTGGAACCGCTTATCTGACCGGATTCAAATGGGCTCTGGAACAAGGTTTTGACTACATATTCGAGATGGATGCGGACTTCTCCCACAACCCTGAGGATCTTCCACGACTCTACAAAGCCTGCGCTGAGTGTGGCGGAGTAGCCATCGGCTCCCGCTACTGCGACGGAATCAGCGTCGTGAACTGGCCGATCGGCAGGATTCTGATGTCCTACTGCGCGTCGATCTATGTCAAGACAATCCTCGGAATGAAGATCCACGACTGCACCGCCGGGTTCAAGTGCTACAGCCGCAAGGCATTGGAGACCATCGATTTGGACGATGTGAGGATGAAAGGTTACGGATTCCAGATCGAGATGAAGTACACGGCCTGGAAACTGGGATTCAAGCTGGCGGAGGTTCCGATCATATTCGTGAACCGCAAGCTTGGCACGTCCAAGATGAGCGGCGGCATTTTCGGAGAGGCGTTCTGGGGTGTCATCAAATTGAAGTTCAGAAAGTTTCATCGAAAAGGATAACTGATGGCAAGGATTTTACTTACCAATGCGACGATAGTGACAGGGGCTTCCGCTAAAAAGGGAGCCCTTGCCATTGATGGAGAGCGTATTGCGGGAATATGGTACCGTGGAGCTTCAGACTCCAACGATTCCGAGGCTTTGCGGGCTTTCCCTGACTCGGAGGTTATTGACTTGGATGGCAAGGTGCTGATGGCCGGCGGGATAGATGCGCACGTGCATTTCCGGGAGCCGGGAATGGAGCGCAAGGCTGACATCGAAAGCGAGTCCAAAGCGGCTCTGCTCGGAGGGGTCACTTCATTCATCGATATGCCGAACACCCTGCCCCCGACAATCGACTTGGATGCGCTTAAAGACAAGTTGAACCGCGCCCACGGACGATCTTGGGCCAACTATGGATTCCACATCGGAGCCACCAACGGCAACGCCGGGATGATCAGAGAATATCTTGCCGAAGGTCACAGCGGAGAGTTCGGCGGCATCAAGGTCTTTATGGGGTCCTCCACTGGGAATATGCTCGTGAACAATGACGAGACTCTCACCAATCTATTCAGGATCAAAGGCAAACCAGTTTTGATCCACAGCGAGGACGAGGGAATCATCAAGGCTAATCTGGAGGCCGCCAAGGCTGAGTTCGGAGAGAATATTCCTTTCAGAATGCATCATTGGATCCGCAGCCGCAAGGCCTGCATCCGCTCCACTGCCAAAGCGTTGGCGATGGCCATTGAATATGGCACAAGACTCCACGTACTTCACGTTTCCACAGCGGAAGAGGTTGAGATGATCCGCGCGGCAAAGATTCATAATCCGAACATAACTGCCGAGACTTCAGCTAATTATCTTTGGTTCTGTAATGAGGACTACGAGACGTTGAAGGGCAGGGTGAAGTGCAACCCGGCCATCAAATCGGCCTCAGACCGTGAGGCTTTGAGAAAAGGCTTGGCGGAAGGTATCATAGACACCATCGGCTCGGACCACGCTCCACACCTGCTTTCAGAAAAAGTGGACAACTATCTGAAATGCCCTTCCGGAATGCCGTCTGTCCAGCAGTCTCTCTCGGTCTTGCTGACGGTTGCGGCTTTGTACAATGATGGAAAAAATCCGGAGGATGAGGCATTGATCACCTTGTCACGGATCGCTTCGGCATTCTCCGAGAAGCCAGCCGAGATTCTCGGGATCAAGGACCGAGGCAGTTTGAAAGTCGGGAACTATGCCGACCTCGTGGTCATTGACCCTAATCGGGAATATTCAGTGAAAGATATCGCCTACAAATGCGGTTGGTCCCCATACGAAGGCACAACGCTTAAAGGCGTGATTGACAAAGTTTTCCTCAACGGCCAACAAGTCGTTACCGACAGCCATCTCACCCAAGACTCCCCTTCCGGCCAACCAATCGCATTCACCTTACTTTAAGTTAACGGTCATAATAATTGCAAATATGAAAGAAAAACTTTCCACACAATATAATGATGCTGTTAAGCAGATAAAAACCGCTATTTTGCAGAGCCAAGCGAAAGCTTTGAAAGGTGTGAACCAGGAGCAACTGGCTTTGTACTATGGTATCGGACGATTCATCTCATACAACAGCCGAGAGGGATTCTGGGGAAAGGGAGCCATTGCGACAATCAGCGAGCAGTTGCGCCGTGAGATACCTGGGCTGAGAGGATTCTCTCCATCAAATCTGAAGTCAATGCGGGCTTTCTATGAAGAATGGGAGTCGCTTGAGGCAAATTCGCCAGTCGTAACTGGCGAATTACAGGTTGCTGATTCTGAAGAGAATAAAATTCGGCAGTTACAACTGGCGGATTTCTCTAACTTTCCGTGGATAGCTTTCTTGAGCATCGGCTTTACCCATCATTGCATAATTATCACGAAAGTGAAGGATGTGGACGAGCGTAAGTTTTATATCCAGCTTTGTGCCGATCTCAGCCTGTCCGTTGATGCTCTGGAGAGAAAGATTTCCGAGGATGCCTACCATAATCAAGGCAAAATGCCGAATAACTTTGGCGTGACCATCCCGGACTATAAGCGGGCATTTCAGGCAATACAAATGTTCAAGGATGAATATCTGCTCGACTACATCAACGTTGAGCAGTTGGGGGAAAGGGATGAAGACATTGACGAACGTGTGGTAGAGAACGAGATCGTCCACAATATCAAGAACTTTATTATGACCTTCGGGCGTGGATTCTCATATCTTGGCAATCAGGTTCATTACGATAAACTTGGACACGACCATTGGATAGATCTGCTATTCTTTAATCGAGTCTTGAGGTCACTGGTAGTCATTGAATTAAAGAAAGGCTCTTTCAAACCGGCGTACCTCGGTCAACTAGCCGCCTATCTCCGTGTCCTCGACGATGAGGAGCGGATTGAAGGCGAAAACCCTTCTGTAGGAATTGTCCTGTGCAAGGATGCCGACCGCGCTTATGTTGAATATGTCCTTCAGGATTACACCAAACCGATGGGCGTAGCCACCTACAAGTCAAGTCAAGAACAGTTGAAAGAACTTCTGCCTGACGAGGAAGAGATAAAGAAACTTTTGTAATTGCGCTATTGAGCAGCGATTGTTCTGTCTCCCCCACTCCGGTCCCATAGCCTACTGAAACGACGTATTCGGCATCAATGCTCGCATTGGTGGTCGCTGAGCTTGTGGTTGCTGAACTTGTCGAAGCAGCATCGAAGCGACCGTGTTAAACAAACCGCTATCAATCAAGTCGTTAACATATTGCCTTTAGTCAGTAATGACCAAAGACAATACATTATCCAAATGATAATTAAGACCTTACCCGACACAACCTGATAATCAGCGAGTGGCGGGTAAGTTTTTGAATATCAAGGGTAAGAAGTTATGTTCAGGTCATCGAATCAAGACCAGGACATAGTGTTTTATCGGTCATCTTCAAGCAGTTAAATGCCACTGATTTCATTGAACTCCGGACAAAAATCAGAGATATCGAATTATGCATTTTAGGCTTGTAGAAAAATGGTGTCCATTATTAGACGCAAGCCTAAAGGGCATAAGCCTGTTATATGTATTCAACCATTACTGCTTATCGAGGAAGGACTTGGCGGCGGTGAGGGCATTGGTCGGGCCTTCCTCAAGGATCTTCTCTGTCGAGAAGTCTTTCAGGACTTCGGAGAGTTGCGAGAGTTTGGCCTCATTGCCTTCTTTCTGCCACTGAGTGCGGAGGATGCGGACCTTCTCGAAGTCCTGGATGCCCTCGGTGAGCTTGGCTAAATGGATGCTGCCACGACCGCCTGGATAGACAACGAAACAGTCTCCGGCAGGCCAAGTGCGGAAACGTGCATCGGTCAAAGGATCCAAAGTCCAACTGTTGTAGGCCCAACGGAGGTAGCCGTCATAGTTCTCGGCCTGGGCGAACCAGCCAAGCCACGTGGCCTCGTTCGGATCGGAAATCACAAAGAGATTCGGATGAGCCTCGGCGCAACAGGTGTAGAATGTTGTCGTCAAACCGAGTTCTTTCCTTTTGGCCTTGACAGGTTCCGGGAATTCCTTCTTGCCCGAGAATGTCTCGCTAAAGTCTGCGATATCGTAAATCACAGGCTCGTGATAGCTTCCGGCAAGAGAAATCTTGAAATCAGGCTCGACCTTGCGGATAAGCGACAAGACCGCCTGCATCGACTCCAAAGGACGCTCGTCCATCGCTATCATTGTTTTCTCAAACCAGCCCTTCGCCTTCAGATGACGGGCGAAGTCAGCTATGAAAGAGCCCCAATATTCATTGTACTCCGGACTGCCGGGAGTGGCCTGGATTGTAGCGTTCGAGGAGGTCGCCTGATCGTAGAAGTCAAACTCCAACGCCCACGGGATCATTGAGTAGCAGTTGATCTGTCGGTCTATGCCAAGGGAGAACATAAACTCTACCCAACGGTCGAAGATAGTGTAGTCGTAGAACCACGTGCCGTCAATGCGGCGGATCTTGGTGACCATAGAACCGAAAGCGTCCTCGGTCTGGCCATTCCACGGACGGTTCATAATGGTTGCCGTGACGGATTTCTGTCCGGCGTCGGCAAGCATCTTCATCACCGGACGCATAGCCTCGAAATGAGCGTCGCTCCAAAGCGGAACGTTCTCTATGCGGGCAACCGAATATGGGTTCTGCCACAGATCCAGATGGAAAGCCCAATCGTGGGCCGGAGGCAGAATATGGTCGGAGACAACAAGTTCCACCGGAAGGCTGCGGGATTTGGCATTGCTTGAGGACACCGTCAGTTTTCCTCTGTACTTTCCAGGTTTCGCATCGGAAGGCACATTGACTGTCATCCAGACTGGCTGCTTCCTTCCCGCCGGAATATTCATTGATTCCTTGAGGTCAAGCACATCAGCGACAAGCACCTCTCCCCATTCGGATTTATCCAGCCTCTGACCGCACTGGCCATATTTGGTCGTGTCAAGCAGATCTGAAGTGACGAAACTGACGAATTGAAGGGAAATATTCCCGGATTCTATCACGGATTTTCCGTTGCGAAGGTCAGATGCTGACAAAGACACATCCTTCAATTCGGCATCCGATGAAATGACAGCCTGAGCGAACGCTTTCTCGCCTCGCCAGGCAGAATGATTGAACGCTTTCTTCTGGTACTCCAAGGACGGGCCACCACCGATGACACAATGCGATCCGGTCGAAGCCCAGCTCAAATTAATAGAAGATTGCGGCTGAGCCACCATAATAACAGGCAGCACAACCGCAAGCATCAGGGAAACTATATTCCTCATTCTTAATTTCTTTGAATATATAAAAATATGTTGCCGCAGGTTTTGTGAAGACGCGGCAACATATTGTCAACTCATTGAATTACAGACCAAGCTGCTTGAAGAAGTCATTGCCCTTGTCATCGACGAGGATGAACGCAGGGAAGTTCTCGACGCGGATTTTCCAGATGGCCTCCATTCCGAGGTCTGGATATTCAACACACTCGATGCTCTTGATGCTCTCGTAGGAGAGGACAGCCGCAGGGCCGCCGATGGAGCCGAGGTAGAAGCCGCCGTGCTTCTTGCAGGCGTCGGTGACAACCTGGGTGCGGTTGCCCTTGGCGATCATGATCATGCTGCCGCCGTGATCCTGGAAGAGATCAACGTAAGGATCCATACGGTTGGCTGTGGTTGGTCCCATTGAGCCGCAGGCCATTCCTTCCGGAGTCTTGGCAGGACCGGCGTAGAAGACAGGGTGATCCTTGATGTACTGTGGAAGCTCCTCGCCTCTGTCAAGTCTTTCCTTCAGACGGGCGTGGGCGATGTCACGGGCCACGATGATGGTCCCGTTAAGGCTCAGGCGGGTTGAGACAGGGTACTGGCTAAGAAGCTTGCAGATCTCGCTCATAGGCTTGTCAAGGTCAACCACAACGCCCTCTCCTTCACCGGCCTGACGCAGGGACTCTGGAATCCACTGGGTTGGGTTATCGTCCAGTTTCTCGATCCAGACACCGTCCTTGTTGATCTTCGCCTTGATGTTGCGGTCGGCCGAGCAGCTTACTCCAAGGCCGATCGGGCAACTTGCGCCGTGGCGAGGCAGACGAATGATCCTGATGTCGTGGGCGAAGTACTTCCCTCCGAACTGCGCTCCGAGACCGATCTTGTACGCCTCTTCAAGCACCTGCTTCTCCAGTTCAACGTCACGGAAAGCACGTCCGGTCTCGTCTCCGGTCGTTGGCAGCGCATCATAATAATGTGTGGAAGCCAGCTTGACTGTCAGGAGGTTCTTCTCAGCTGATGTGCCGCCGATCACGAATGCGATGTGGTAAGGAGGGCAGGCAGCCGTGCCGAGGGTCTTCATCTTCTCCACGAGGAAAGGCACAAGGGTGTCAGGATTGAGGACAGCCTTGGTCATCTGGTAGAGATAGGTCTTGTTGGCTGAGCCGCCACC
>CAVKYA010000037.1:11965-13907 GCA_963660255.1 Bacteroidaceae bacterium
ACATCCCTGAAAGCGGCGTTCGCAAGCATTGTCAAAGCCTCTGGAGCCACCTTGAGAATAGGATGGCCCTCGAACTCACCAAGAGACACGCCTTCGCTTGTCAGCTTGTAGTACTCGGTTGTGTCCGGTCCCAACTGGAACATCGGAGCATATTTGAATTCTGCCATATTAATGAAATATTTTAGTGATTATCAGTCAATATCCTCAATCGGAGCCGTCGCGCCGCCAGCCCCTTCCTGCATCAGGTAACGCTTCATAAACTCGTTCAGGTCACCGTCCAACACACCTTGGGTGTCGGCTGTGGAATATCCCGTACGCAGGTCCTTGACCATCTTGTACGGATGCAGGACGTAGGAGCGGATCTGCGAGCCCCACTCGATCCTCTTCTTCGTACCTTCGATCTCGGCCTGTTTCTCCTGACGCTTCTTCAGTTCAAGGTCGTAAAGCCTTGACCGGAGGATGCGCAAGGCGTTCTGGCGGTTGTCCTGCTGAAAGCGGGACTCCGTGTTCTCCACGACTATTCCTGAAGGAATATGCCGTACACGCACGCCGGTCTCGACCTTGTTGACGTTCTGGCCGCCGTGTCCGCCGGAACGGAACGTGTCCCATTCCAAGTCCGAAGGGTTTATCTCAATGTTGATTGTGTCGTCAACCAACGGATAGACGAAAACAGACGAGAATGTGGTCTGGCGCTTGCCTTGGGCGTTGAACGGGGAAAGGCGCACGAGCCTATGCACTCCGTTCTCGGCCTTGAGATAGCCGTAGGCGTAGTCGCCCTCGACCTGAATTGTGGCCGACTTTATTCCCGCCTCATCACCTTCAAGAAGGTCGGTGACGGTCACTTTGTAGCCGTTCCTCTCGCCCCAACGCATATACATTCTCATCAGCATCGAGCTCCAGTCATTCGCCTCAGTGCCGCCCGCGCCGGAATTGATCGTCAGCACGGCGCCGAGGTTATCCCCCTCCGCGCCCAACATATTCCTAAGTTCCAATGCTTCAATATCCTCAACGGCTTTTGAATATGATTCCTCAAGTTCCTGTGTCTCCGCCGTGGTGACGGTCTCGTCCGTGCCTCCGCCGAGACTCTCCTTGGCGAAATCATACAGAACATCGAGGTCATCCACCTCGGTGGACGCCTTGTCGAATCCTGTCACCCAAGACTTCACGCCATTCAGGTTCTTCATAAACACCTCGGCGGCCTTAGGGTCGTTCCAAAAGTCCGGGGACTCCGTCTTCTTCTGCAATGCGGCTACCTGATCTCGTTTCGCAGGGATGTCAAAGACACCTCCCCAACGTCTCCAACCGCTGATGCAGAGCCTCAATCTGATCCTTTAGTATCATCTGCTCTCCATTTTAAATTTGTTCCTACAAAGTTACACAAAAAGCGAAACATAAAAAGTGAAACGCGATTTATAAAACGGATTTTCGGAGGGATGGCCACTTCGACAGGCTCAGTGACCGACGAGAAACGGCTGCAGCGACCGAAGGAATGGTCGCCGTGACCAGGAAAGTAGTCACCGTGACCGGAAAAAAGTGATCGTTGTGACCGAAAAGCGGTCGCTGTGACCGAAAAGTGGTCGCTGTGACCGAAAAGCGGTCGCTGAGCCTGTCGAAGCGACTGTAAAAAAGTCTCTACCTAAATGAAGGCACATCCGTCTTGATGAGAAGTCCTCTCGGAACGCCGTGCTCCAACGGAGTGAGTTCGATGCTCTTTGAATATGAACGTGTCACAGACGCAGTCTGTGGATAGACCTTGCCTGCGACCTGGAGGGCGGCGCGAAGCATCGTCTCGTTCTCGTCACCCAGCTGACAGCCGTCGAACGGATTGTCGTCGGCCTCGACATCCACCGGAATGCCGTCAGGAATCGAGTCATTGCGACCGTTACAGTCAGCGAACTTGCTGATCATCACGTACATTCCCCAATCCTTGATCAGAGAGTAA
>CAVKYA010000038.1:0-13820 GCA_963660255.1 Bacteroidaceae bacterium
CGATGAGCACGGTCTCCCTTTCGGGAGTTGTGTTCAGCTTCGCCACGGCAATGCCACCTATGAATATAGCCACGGCAGCGGCGGCTGTGGCACAGTACCGCAAGGGTCTCGCGCCGAGAAGTCTGGTCAGCCAGCCGGTTCTTTTAGCCGTCGCATCAGTCCCTTCAAAGGTTGGTGAGCCATATCGAACCACAGGTTCAGGGACGGAAGACGGTTTCGGCAAGCAAGTCCCTTCGACAAGCTCAGGGACCACTCCGCTTCCGGTCGCTGAGCTTGTCGAAGCGCCCGTGGTTACCAAAGAACCGCCACCGGTCGCTGAGCCTGTCGAAGCGACATCCTCTCCAAGCACCCCCAGCAGCCTCTCCAGCCCAGCCGTCAGATCGAAATCCGGAGCCTCCGAAGACACCGAGTCCCAATATTCCTCAAGCAAAGCCCTCACCTCCGGTTCGTCTCCATATGCGGCAAGCCACCCGAGGTACCGCTGTTTCAGTTCCTCGGAGACCTCCACACCGCTGAAGAAGAAATCCAGGATGCGTCTGTAGTCCTCGTTCCTCATTATTTACCCGCCTGGGTGAACGTGTAAGTACTTGTGTACGACCCAGCCTTGAGACGGATTGTCCCGATACGGTCAGCCCCAGTCGTGTTAGGTTGAGTTGTGATTGTAGATTCACTGACACCCTTCACTCCCGAAGCAGGCTCGATAGTGAACCAGTCCTCACCTTCAAGCGACCAGTCACAGGTGGCACTGATCGTGATCTGATCCGTCCCACCTTCCACTAGTGTGGCAGGAGTCTTGGCGGCTAACGTAGTCCTGATGACAACAGTGTCGTGCACCTCGGACTCAGTCTGTTTCTGGCAAGCGATCCCGCCAAGAAGCAGCGGAACAGCCAGAATAAGTTTTGTTATGAGTTTTAGTTTCATAAAGCATAAATATATTTTACATAAGTAAGACACCTTTGATGCCCTATATGCTAAAAACGATTAAGACTTTTTTTGATAAAATAAGCGCGAAAAAGGTTATATTTGTAAATATAAAGCCATGTCAAATGATGAGAGACGATGATTCTGAATGAAACGATATTCGAGGGACTGTACTACAAGTACAGTGACAGGCTTTATAATTTCGCCTTCAGGTTCGTGTCGGACGAGCACACAGCCCAGGACATCGTGCACGAGGCCTACGGCACTCTTTGGGAGAAATTTGAGGGCAAGGACAGTGACGCGTGGCAGGCTCTTCTGTTCCGCATTGTCCGCAACCGGTCGATAGACACGCTGCGTCACCAGTCCTCGCTCAGGATTGTCAGCCTGACGGATTCTTTCAGAAATGTCTGCGACGAGGATCTCTATCAACTGGATTTCGCGGTCAGCGACTCCGACCGGAAAACCATCTACGACGAACTCACGGCGAACATCCGCGGCATCATGGACAAGCTTCCCGACAGATGCCGCGAGGTGTTCATGATGAGCAGGTTCCAGAACATGAAGAACAAGGAGATCGCGGCGGCTTTGGAGATTTCGGAGAAGGCGGTGGAGAAGCACATCCACAAAGCCTTGACGGTGTTCAGAAGGGAACTGGACGACCTTTCTGCCGACAGGAATGTGGATTTCCAAGGCGCCACGGCTCATTTCTGGCTGATTTTCATCCTCACCTGCATAGCGGATTGATCACGGAAGTACCCCACCGGGGCTGTTACGGAGTGACTGGGGGTTGGATATAAAAGAAGGGAGGTGACCAAAAATCACCTCCCTTTCTTAATATCATGTCATCTCCTATCTGTAGCAGATATTGAACTCGGCAAGGTTGCACAGAGGAACCTTCAAGGCTCCGCCCGTTCTGCCGGACGCCGTCACGACAAACTTGACATACTTCGCCTCCGGCTCGATCTCCGCCGCGTGGACGTTACGGTAGGCACTCACACCGGTGTAGTCGAAATCGCAGACCTTGGTGTAATTCTCTCCGTCCAAAGACACCTCCAGATGCCCGCCTTTAAGGTCGGACGCGTAACGGTCCTGACGGCGATACAGGTCGAAGTCAGATATGCGCACCGGGTTCGCAAGCTCATATTCAATAGTATAAGGCAGTTTGGAGGCCACGACATCTGTGGTCTGGTAACCGGACTCCCATTTCGTGTTGATCTTGCCATCCAATGTCAGTTCCGGCCCGGCTCCGATTTTATAGGTGTTGCAGTTACGAACCTTGATGTCCGACTGGCTGTAATGATGCCTGTTGAACATATTCATCACAGACTCTGACTCACCTTCAACCTTGAAACCGCCTTCCGACTCGACACTGGCCACAAGGGAATAATACCTCTCCGGAGCCTTGGACTTGTCGATGCGCACGGTATATACAACCTCAGACACCCCGGGAGTGAAACCTTGTTCGGAAGATGATGTCACTGAATATGATCCCTCCGGAAGAAGTGAATATTCAGCCTTTTCTGACGGGGCGTTGAAAGTGAACTTGACACCGTTGTCCCAATTGTTCTCGATGCTCGTGCGGACCTTGTACTCAACAGTGATGAATCCGTCATTGTCCACCAGATTGTCAAGATCCGTCTCGGACACGCCCGACTTGTCCAGACTGAACGCCATCATGCTCATGTCCGGAACGATGACGGTGCTGCCCAGCTCATCGGTCTGGGCGTCGTTCACGCCGTCGGTGAGGCATTTCAGCCTCAACGCCACGGCATAGTTTCCCAGATCGGAATAGTCCGGCTCCGTGGAAAGCCTTTTCAGAGCCTCGATGTTGAAGTTCACCTTGAACGTGGCCTTCTTGTCCTTCATCTGGAGGTCGGATGATTCCAGAGACCAGCAGTCTGAAGGCAGTGTCTGAAGCGACACGGAATTCTCCTCGTTGTACCTTTCCAGCACAGTGGCGTCCTCCGACAGCCTAACCTGAGGGTTCTCGTCATAGTAGCTACCGCAGTAGGTGTTCACCTCGGCCGTGAACGAAGACTGCACGTCGTAGAACGTCTCGGTCTTCTGGTAGCCGTTGTTGAGGATGTACACCGAAGGGTCGTAAAGATTGTCCTCCAAATGGCTCGGCTCGCAGGCCGCGGCGGACAAAAGCGCGGCGAAGCCTATAAGAATATATTTTCGTTTCATAATGATTCTATTTTAGAAATCGTTACCTGTTCTACCATCCGTAGTTCTGAGTCAGTTCCGGAACCCTGTCAAGTTCGGCTTGATTCATCGGAAGGACATAGTATTTCTTGGTGAACACCCTCTCGGACTTGGTGCCGGCCTCTCCGAAAGTGTCGAAAATGGATGTGCGTTTCCAATACTCACCTGAAATGTTATGGTTCGCCGCCCCGATGTTGCATCCGACAACCTTGCCGTTGTCTTCCTTCTCGGCGATCATCCAGCGGCGGGTGTCGAAGTAACGTTTACCCTCGAAGCACAGCTCGACCATGCGCTCCCTGCGGATGTACTTCCTCTGAAGGTCCTTGTCGCCGATGATCTCGGGATAGACCTCGTCCTCGCCGGCGCCGATCGCCGGAACCCCGGCCCTGTGGCGGATCATGTTCCAGTAAGTGAGGATGTCCGGATTGCCGGGGTCATATTCATTGAGAGCCTCGATGTACATCAGCAGCACATCGGCGTATCTGATGATCGGCCATGAGAGGTTCCCCCAACGGCTTGACTTTGTGTCCAGATCCGGGTCGATGAACTTGAGGCATACGTAACCTGTCGGAGTGTAGTTGTTCGATGTGATAGGGCCGGAGTTTCCGTTCTTGTAGAACTGGATGTTGGCAAGCTTGTTCGTGCCCATTATCCAGGTCTGGCCGCTCCAGAACACATTGGCGTAGAACCTCGGCTCACGGCCTATGTACATGTTCATAGTCTCGATCGCGTCGTTGGACTTCAGGTTCTTTGGAATGGTGGAGAAGAACGGGTTGACGAACTTCTGCGAGCCGGTCTCCGTGTAGCCGGAACGCGGATCGATTTCTATGGCTCCGGCGCCGTTGTCGTAAGAGTCATCCTCCATGTTGGAGATCGGATAATAGCCGTTGTCCATCGCGAAAGCGTCCACAAGCTTCTGGGTCAGACCGATTCCGCCGTAACCGCTCGCCGAGACAGGAGTCTCACCTACCCTCCAGCTGCGGCCGCCGCACTGCACGGTGAATATGTTCTCAGGGGAATTGAGCAAAACCGCCGCGTTATGAATATTCTCAAGCGGTGTGGCGCCCTCGTCCTCCACAAGGTTGTACATGTTCATGTCTATGACAGCCTTGGCGGCCTCGGCGGCCTGTCTCCAGCGGTTTTCGTCATATTCAGTGTTGAAAAGTTTCTCTCCGTCCTTGTTCACGATGTTGTCATAAATGCCGGTGCCGTTCTGCCCGTTGAAAAGAGGACTGGCGTTGAACATGAGAAGTCTGGCCTTCATGGCGAGGGAGGAGCCTTTCGTGGCGCGTCCAATCTCGTAGGAGCTCCTGGTGTCAGGGAGTTCGGCGGCCGCCTGGTCATATTCATCGCAAAGCCAATCGACTATCGTGCTCCAAGGAGACCTGTCCACCTTCGACACGTTCGGGTCGGAATAGTCCGACTGCTTGTCTCCAAGCCAGATGACAGGGCCGTTCCATTTGAGCAGTTCGGTGTAGTAGAAAGCCCTGAGGAAACGTGCCTCGCCTCTCCACATCACCTTCTCATCTTCGGTGAGCTGAGGACAGTCCTGAACCTTGGACATGAAATATGTCGCCTCGCTTATTCCTTGATACAAAAGTCTGTAAACCGCGTGACGATAGCCACCGTGGGTTGACAGAGGGGAAAGCTGGTTATGATTCAGCAAAGCGAAGAAACGCGAGCCCGTGTAGGCGCATGAAGCCTCGTCGCTGGCAGTGATCGCGATGCCGGATGTGGAGCCGTAGCCTTCCGGAGACCACTCGCTTGGGATGTAGGTATAGACATTGACAAGATACTGCAGCGTGGTCGTCTTCTTGTCGAATATGTTCTTTGACGTCAGCTGGTCGTCAGGCTGCCTGTCAAGGAAACTGTCACAGCCGCAGACGGCCAGAGCCATCATCAGGATTATTGCTGATATATTCTTCTTCATGGTACTTCTTGATTATTAGAAACCGATGTTCAGGCCGATGTTGGCCACTCTGGTGTTAGGGTAGTTAGACGCTCCCGTCTGAAGGTCCGGATCCCAAAGCTTGAAAGGAGCGATGGTGAACAGGTTCGTACCGGACACGAAGACACGCAGCTGGCTCAGGCGCATCTTCTGGATCAGCCTCTTAGGGAAGGTGTAGCCGAACTCGGCGTTCTTGAGTCTGATGTAGCGGCCGTTGACAAGCCAGAAGTCCGAGGACTGGTTGTTGTTCGTCGCCTCGGTCGTGGTGAGACGAGGGTATTTCGCGTCGGTGTTGGTCTCGGTCCAGTAGTTCCCGTAGATGTCGGAGAACACGTTGTTCGCGGCCATCTTAGGCTCGGTGAATCCGCGCACCATCGAGGAGTTTATCGAGAAGCTGACGTGGGCGTTGCCCTGGAAGAAGACGGACACGTCGAATCCCTTCCATTGGGCCGACACACCGAAACCATAAACGATCTCCGGCACGTCGGTGTAACCGATGGCCTTGACGTCCTTGCTGTCGATCACGCCGTCGTTATTGAGATCCTTGTACTTGATGTCGCCCGGGCGGACCTCGCCGAGAGCGCTCTGGTCAGGAGACGTGGCGATGTCCGCCTCGTCCTTGAACAAGCCGTCGGACACATAGCCGAATGTCTGCCATCTGGCCTGGCCGGTGCGGTTCATGTACTTCTCGATGTAGTCCGGCTGGTCCTGGTCCTCGATGACGTTACGGGCGAAAGTGAAGTTGCCCATCGCCGAGAAATTCACCTGGCCGATCTTCTGGTCGTACTGCAACGAACTGTCCCATCCGGAGTTCCTCATCCGGCCGATGTTGACGTACGGCTTCGTGGTGATTCCGACATATTCAGGAATCGAAGACCTCTGAAGGAATATTCCGGAGCGTTTTTCCTTGAACCAGTCCACCTGCAGGCGGAGCTTGTCGAAGAACGAGACATCCACGCCGACATCCAGCTTGCGGGATTTCTCCCAGCCGACGTTGTCGTTGGCCCATTCGCCACGTCTGTAGGACGGGTAGGATGTAACGGTCTCGCCGAAGCTCCAGCTCGAACCGGAGTTGATAGTCTCCAGATAGATGAAACGACGGTTTCCACCGATCTGGTCGTTTCCGACGATTCCGTAGGATCCTTTGATTTTCAGCAGACTGATGGCTTCCGCCAGCCGGCCCGTCCAGAATTTCTCGTTGGAGACCAGCCAGCCTCCGGCCACTGACGGGAAGAATCCGAAACGGTGTCCAGGGGAGAAGTTCTCGGAACCGTTGTAACCGGCGTTGAACTCGGCGAAATACCGTGAGTCATAGTTATAGGTCGCCCTGAAAGCCACTCCCTGGTGCCTGTACGGCAGGGCCGCGTTGCTGGTGGTGGCGCTGGAGCCGATGTAGTTTTTCTGTGACTGCTGGTAGAGAAGGAGCCCTGTGACGCTGTGGTTGCCGAACGATCTCGCATAGTTCAGGCTCGCCTCCAGATAGAGGGAACGCCAACCGGTGTTGGAATGATCGAACTCCAATGTCTGAGAGCCTTGCACAAGCTCGGTCAGATGCAGCTCTCCGTTCTCGTCCCTGTAGGCCTGGCCGTACTGCTCCGGAGTTCTGGTGCGGTTCTGGTAAGCGTTGTTCTTGGCGTCGAAAGAGCCTTTGACAGTGGCGGTCAGGCCATCGGTGAGCCAAGAGAAGTCATGTGTGAGGGCCACGAGAGACTGCGCCGTGTTGTAGAACGACTGCTTGTAGCCGGTCTGGGTCAGGAGGGCGTAAGGGTTATAGCCCATGTTGGTTCCAGGGCCCGGATAATGGCCGTCCGAATAAACCATAGGGAAGATCACGGACGGAGTCTTCAATGCGGCTGACCAGATCGAGCTGCTGCTCGTTCCGCTCTCGTTCTTTTGCTCGAAAGTCGTGGCGAGGTTGACGTTCATAGACGTGTGGCGCGTGATCTTCACATCCACGTTCGTCCTGAAATTGAAGCGGCGGTAATATATTCCCGTGTTGTAATCAGCCGTAGGGTCGGTCTTGAAGAGTCCGTTCTCGTTGTAGAAACCTCCGGAGATGTAATATTTCACGGAGCTGGTTCCTCCCGAGACATTGACGTTCGCTCTGGTGTTGTTGCTGAGGTTCTTGAATATGCTGTTGACCCAATCGACATTAGGGTAAAGGTCAGGATCCTCGCCGCTCAAGGTTTTGCGGACTCTCTCCGCGTCGAAATATTCAGTTCCCGAAGCCACATTGTACATCTCCATGTACTGGGTCGCGCTTGCCATCTCAGGCACTTTGACAGGGCTGGTCACGCCGTTCTCGAACTTGATGCTGACCTTTGGCTTGCCCTCGTCTCCGCTGCGTGTCGTGATGAGCACGACGCCGTTGGCTCCGCGCACACCATAGACAGCCGTGGCGGCCGCGTCCTTGAGGACGGAGAATTCCTTGATGTCCTCGACATCCACAAGGTCAAGCTCACGCTCGACTCCATCGATCAGGACAAGAGGGTTGGCGTTGGCTCCGAAGGTGCTGATGCCTCGGATCCAGAACGTCGATCCCGCGCCAGGCTCACCGCTTCTCTGCACGGACACGACTCCAGAGAGCCTTCCGGCGAGAGCGTTGCTGATCTTGGACACCGGAATCTTCACCGCGTCCGGAGCGATGGTCGCGATCGCACCCACGATACTGGCCTTCTTCTGGTGTCCGTAGCCGACAGCCACAGCCTCCTCCAGAGTGTTTCCATCCTGCTCAAGAGCCACGTTGACGACCTGCGATCCTTTCTTGATCTGGACATCCTGGGCCACGTAGCCTATGCAGGACACGCTGATGTAGCCGTAGTTGCCTTTGAATGAAAGGTTGTAACGGCCGTCCAGGTCGGTGGAGACTCCAATCGGGGTGTCCTTGACCCACACGGCCACGCCGACAAGCGGCTCTCCGGTCTTGGCGTCCTTGACGGTTCCGCTGACCTCAGTCGCTCTGTCGTCAGCGGCCGCTGCCTTGGTTGATGATTTTGACTCTGTCTTAGTGATTGTGATGATCTTTCCTTTCAACTCATACTTGAAAGGAGGTTTGACTATCTGCCGCAAGACAGTCTGCACGGAAGCCGAATTGAAATCGGCCGTGACGGCCGGAGCATCCCGCAGAATACCTGTCTCGTAGATGAAAGAATAGCCGGTCTGGCGCTCAAGTTCCTTGATGACACCAGTCAGAGGCTCATTCTTGAACCGCTTGGTGAACGACTGGGCGGAGATGAACTGCCCGGTCATGACCAACAGCAAGACAAGAAGCGCGCTCTTGAAAACAAGTTGTCTCTTCATTTTTGTTAAACGGTGGGTTTAGTTAACGTTATTAGTTTTGATTGTATGCATTATTTTTCCGTGATCGCGATGCTGTTGTCCTCCTGCCATGCCCACGAGATCGGTACAATGACGGCCAGAGCCCCAAGCACATCATCGATGGACTCCCGGGTGTCGAGAATGACACGGAAGGTCTTGTTCCTGTACTTCACCGGGTTGTAATGTATCCGCGTTCCATACAGGGATGTCAGGCGGGTGAACAGCCAGTCAAGCGTGACGGACTCGCAGTCCAGCTTGCCGTCTAGCCAGGAGCGGTACTGGCTCACATCCCTCCGGGACTTGCTCATGGAGTGGTCGATGCGGTTGTAGGAGATGACCTCGCCGGGGCTGAGATAGATGTAGTCCTTGCCGGTCTGGAACTGGATCTGTCCAGTGAGAAGGGCCGCCTGGATTCCGTTCTCGCCGTTGTAGGCGGAGACGTTGAACGAGGTTCCCTTGACAGTGATGCTGGCATCGTCCATCCTGACCATGAATGGCTTGGACGGATTCTTCGAGACATCGAAGAACGCCTCTCCGGACAAAGTCACTTCCCTGCCCTTCTTGTTGAAATCCGAATCGTAGGTCAACGTCGTCGCCGAATTCAGCCAGACTTTGGACGAGTCCGGAAGCACGACAAGTCTCGTCTCCAGATAGGCGGTCGAGAATGTGGAGACCGCGTTCTCTCTGTCATTGAACAGATTGAGGAGCAGCACACCTATCAGAGTCACCGCAGCAGCAGCCGGGACGGAAATCCTCCGCAGCAGACGTTTCCACCTGCGGGCCTTGATCTTGCCCGTAAGTCTGGCGAAGGCCATCCTCTGCCCCGCCGTCGGTCTCTCGCTGTCGCACCAATCCTTCTCCATATTCCTGAAATCATCCATAGACAGCCGACCGTCCGAAATGCACTCGCGGATGGTCACCTCATCCTCGTAAGTGGATTCGCCACGGAAATATCTGAAGCATTTCTCCTTGATCTCCGCATCCGGAATCCTTCTGTCACCTCTACTCATAATGACTTTAATTATTTCATATAAATATTTAACGTTTAACTTAACTTTTACCCTACCTTTGTTTTCAAATGAATATTCCAAAGATTCCGCAGCCCCTTGCTTCGCGGCGCGCTTCTCTTTTGCACGCAGGGATTTTTCGGATGCCATCATACATATTCCGGAATCATGCAAGGTAGGGTAAACCGGTGTTGCCACGTTTTATAGTATGTTTGGAAGATTCAATACTAATAACACAAAAATAAGATCATGAGAAAAATTTCCTTTATGCTGACAGGCGCGCTGGCCATTTTGGCAAGCGCCACGGCATCAGCCCAATCAGAGCCATCGGACAAGGTGGAGGTTCCTGACTATTCCGCTTACATTCTTACCCCGGAGGCGCCTCACACTCCACGGATCAACGGAGCCAGAGTCTATGGAGCGCGCCCGGGATCGGATTTCCTTTACAAGGTTGCGGCGACCGGTGACAGACCGATGGAATTCTCGGCCGAGAACCTCCCTAAAGGACTGAAAATCAACTCCGAGACAGGAGTGATAACAGGTAAGGTCAAGAAAGCCGGCACCTACACCGTCAATCTGACGGCCTCCAACAGCCTCGGCGAGGCGACCAGAGAGTTCAGGATAGTCATCGGCGACAAGATCGCGCTGACTCCTCCGATGGGTTGGAACAGCTGGAACTGCTGGGGCAACACGGTAAGCCATGAGAAAGTGATGGCCTCGGCGAAGGCGATCCTGGAAAGCGGCCTCGCCGACTATGGCTGGTCGTACATCAACATCGACGACGGCTGGCAGGGACTCCGAGGCGGAAATGAGAACGCCATCCAGCCAAACCAGAAATTCCCTGACATGAAGGGCCTTGTGGATTCCCTGCACACCATGGGATTCAAGGTCGGCATCTATTCCGGCCCGTGGGTGGCGACCTACGCGGCGCACATCGGCACACAGTGCGACAACGCCGACGGCACCTACGACTGGGTAAAAAAAGGTTTGGTCAACGAGAACTACAGGATGGTCGATCCGTCCGGGGAACTGACCAGAGAGAAGCTTTGGTACAGCGGGAAATATTCCTTCGCCGCCCAGGACGCGCGCCAATGGGCGGAGTGGGGTTTCGACTACCTCAAATACGACTGGAACCCGCACGACTGGTACAGCATGAAGGAGATGCACGACGAGCTCGAAAAGTGCGGCAGGGACATCGTTTACAGCCTTTCCAACTCCGCGCTCCTTCCAATGGCCGGTGAATATGTCAAATACGCCAACTGCTGGAGGACGACCGGGGACATCCGTGACAACTGGAAGAGCATCTCCGGCATAGGTTTCGGAAGGAACAGCAGTTGGGCTCCGTACTCGGCTCCGGGACATTGGCCTGATGGAGACATGCTGGTCATCGGAAACGTCGGCTGGGGCAGGAAATACCACTACACGAACCTGACTCCCGATGAGCAATATACCCATGTGACCCTTTGGGCAATACAGGCGTCCCCGCTCCTGATCGGCTGCGACATGGCGGTCGCCGACAAGTTCACGAAGAGCCTTCTGTGCAACAGCGAGGTGATCGACATCAACCAGGATCCGCTCGGCTACGCCGCCACGAAGATCTACGGCAACAATTCCTACGCCACCTACTTCAAGCCTCTTGAGGACGGTTCCCTTGCGATCGCGATGTTCAACCTCAGCGAGACCGTCCAGACAATCGGATTCAAACCGAGAGCCATCGGCGTGATCGGAGACAGGATCATCGTCCGTGATGTCTGGAGACAGAAAGATGTCGCCGAGATGACCAACGACAAGGACCGCTTTGACACTGAAGTGCCGCCTCACGGAGTGGTTCTCGTGCGGGTGTTCCCTGGCTTCACCAAAGAAAGGCCGGTAGGCAGCAGGAGGTAAAGGCGGAAATCTCGTCATCATCACCGTGCGCGGAAAGCGGTTTCCCGCTCACAAAGCCATCCCTAAAAGGCTTCGTGAACGAAACGCGGCTTTTCGCGCACGGTGATATTTTTTATGCCAATACCAAGCGATAGAAATCGTTGACAAGCCCGGGAATGATGTCGTGGCCTATTGTCCGAGCCAGAGTGCTCTCATTCATATAGCAACGCTTGTTGACCTCGATCATCAAGGACTTGTAGTCGATCGGTTTCCTCGGGGTTATCGAGTTTGAATATGGGTTGTTAAGCCCTACCTTGAATCCCGCGCCGTCAAACAGCCGCGCCACACCGTCAATCATCTCCTGATCCGGCTTGCTGACATCGTCATTATAGCCGATGCAGATGTCAATGTCGGCAAGGTCCGACGGAAACGAGTGGCAGTCAACGATTAGCGAGCCGGGAGTCAACTCAGAGGACAGGCGGGAGATGAATCCTTGATATTCATTCATCAAGGCGGTCCGCCCGGTGATCAGGCGGCGGCAATCGCCGAACCGTTCGTAGAGGATGCCCTGCCCGACGGCGTTCAATGGGTCGTCAATGAGTCTTTCCACGTCCACGCAGAAACGGGACAGGCCGAACACGACAGGCACGACCTTGTTGGCCAGATCCGCCTCAGGCCAGAACAACGAATCAGTGTACCAATCGGTCCAGCGGCGCACCTCCTTCGCTATGGCCGCCGGATCCGTCCAGCCGCTTCCTGACGGCAAACGATCCGAGTTCTTCCGGCTACCGGCCAAGGCGACATCTGACAGACGTTCGGAGCCACGTGTACCATCAGCGATCTCTGTCTGCCGTGGAAGCATCCGGTCCGAGCTGTGCGGAATATTCAGGATTATTTTCTTGAATCTTTGCATATAGGTTGTTTTTGGGGTTAATCATACACTTGTCCTCATAGGATCAAGCGCGTGATAGGTTTAACTGCCGATATCATATTCATTCACAATCATCCACGACCTTAGCGGTCAATGTCGGAAAGTGTGTCTGCATCTTTAGTACACGTTCAACCGGCAAAGCGCAACCATTTTTTCATTTTTGGTTGCGGATTCTTATTTACCGAAGTATCATCAATGTGAAGCCTATTATGACATCACCAGCAATGAATTCAAAACAAATGAATATATGAGCACTGTAAACAACGAGACAGAAGTCCTTCACCCGGAAGGAAAGATCCAGCTGATGAGCGGTAATATTCTTGAATGCCATCCAAAAGCGGAAGCGTCCGATGACATCAAGCCGGATACGGGTCTTGAACTAGACACAACCGGTGAATATCTTCGAATCGGGAATATGCCCGCGAAGGCACCGCGCAAGACCGACGAGGAGCCTTGGATGAAGCTGTTCTACAAGGAAGCCTTCTTCCTCTACGAAAATCGTGACCGAATCCTCTCCGACAGCCGTATGTTCCTCACCCCGTTACCGTTCCAGAACAACCTTGCCTATTCCGGCACCTCCGGCCTGAGCGACGCCACGCTCGGAGTCTATCTTGAATGGTGGACATATTGCGAGAGATCCGTGATCAAGAAAGACGGAGAGATCCACGCCCTCACCTACTATTTCGCGGGAAGCCCTCTTTCCGGCAGCAACCGATGCAACGCCGTCACCCGTAACGGAGAGACCGAAAGCATCTGTTTCTCAAGCCCGTTCTACGACATCTGGCGCCCTTTTATGACAATCAACAAGCGCTACACCGAAGCCAAAAGAATATACCAGACCTACTCCCTCGAAGAGAGCATCGCCCGTCTCCGGCAAGGGTAGTTCCGCCACTATCATTGTGGCAGATTCCTGAGTAAAAGTTGATAGCGATGCCCAGGATATTCACCACGCCAGTTCCCCGTCCTCCACGGCAGCGTTTTCGACCTTTATTGCCACCGTGGGTTGCCACCCAACCCTCCACGGTAACGTTTTCGAACATTATTGCCTCCATCCGCCTCCGCCCGATTCTCCAACGATAATCACTCGGTCTTCCAGAGAGCAAAAATTAGCAACCAGCTGATAATCAAACGGTGAAACTCTACTCTTTATATTTCAACAAGTTAGCAAAAGCCGGCAGTCAAATTCAGAGGGCAGCATCTACGAATATATTCATTTGCAATACATTAGAAACCACGCAATAATTCCTCCCAAACGGGAATCCTGTCGAGGTTCGTTCAACTATCCAGCCAGATGACCAGCCGATGAGCTCGCGCAGAACGTGTCTGATTTTGTGCGGAACAAATAGGCCGCGGCACCGTTTCACGTAGCCAATCAGATCATCAATTCCATAGGCTTGACACCACGATAGACAAGACCACGGTAACGCCAAGCATTTTCACCGGTGCCGTAAAGCGCGATATTCATCGCCCCGGTTCTGCTGCGGTCATCGAGTGTCGAAATATTCCTGATGATTGATCCTGAGATTGCGGGAAAAAGAGAGAACGGAACTAAGCATTAACGCTCATATAAACGGTGCCTCTTCATTGCATCTTTTCATTTTTCCTTAAATTATTGATAAGGTCC
>CAVKYA010000039.1:0-8550 GCA_963660255.1 Bacteroidaceae bacterium
CCAGCGGTTATCTCGTGCAGTTCAAGGACCAGACCTACAAGTGGGAGGAGAAGGACTACCTCTACCCTATCCCTAACAAGCAGATGCAGATCTATCCGATTGACGAGACAACCGGCAAGAGTGTCCTGACACAGAACCCTGGTTATTAACAGACCGCAAAATAAACATAAAATGAAAAGACATAAGATATTGTTTCAGGCCTTGGCCGCCGCGATGCTGGTGGTATCCTGTTCGGAGTACGATGACTCATCGCTCTGGAAGCAGGTTGACGAGGCGCAGAAACAGATTGCCGAACTCACGGCATCACTGACGCAGCTGGAGGGGCAGATAGGCCTCCTTTCGGCAGCCCGGAACGGAGGGATAATCACTTCCATCCAGGAAAACACCGATGGCGGATTCACCATCAAGTACACTACCTCTGACGGCAAAGAGGCCACGGCCATCATAGCCGGCAAGGATGACATAAAGAGCGTGGACATCATCGGCACCAAAGAGGAGAACGGAGTCCTTTACTGGACCATCACCGTCGGAGGGAAGACGACAATCCTCACGGACAAGGACGGAGCCAAGATTCCGGTGGCGGGACGCACTCCTTCATTCACAACCGACAAGGACGGGTACTGGATGGTCAACGGATCGTATATTCTTGACAGCAAGGGTGATAAGATCAAGTCTTCCGGTCACAAGGCGTCCTTGATCGCAGGCGCCGAGAAGAACGAGGACGGCTCCGTGACCCTCACTCTGGCCGATGGTTCCAAAGTCACGGTTGACACTGCGGAAAGCTTCTCTCTGAAAGTTTTCTTCAGCGGCAAGGAAGTCAAGGACGAACTGAAAGTCGAAGACGGAACCACCTCGCTTGAGTTCACATATTCATTGACAGGGAAGGCAATTAATGACGCGACCCTGAAAGTGACAAGGTCCGAGAGTGTCGAGGCTTCGGTTGACGAGGCTGGCGGCAAGATTAAAGTGACTGTTCCTGATCCGCTTCGCAAAGGACAGTTCACATTGATGGCGGCGGACGAGAGCGGTCATCTGGCCGTGCGCGTCGTCCGTCTGCGCGGAACATTCTCCGTGGAAACAGAGAACGAGCTTTGGAAGACCGTGGAGGAGAAACTCCTCGCCCCGGGCTGCAACTACTACAGTATGGAGTTCAAGAACATCACCAGAAAGATGCACGTTCTGGAGATCGACCTGACAAACCCGGCTATCGAGGTCACGACATCCTATGCCGATGACATCGTCCCGAACCCGAACGCCAACTCCAACAAGAACAACGGATTCAACCTCCGCGAGACGCTCTCGCAGCTTTGCGCGCGCAAGACGGCGGCCGGAGCGGATGTCATTGCCGGAGTCAACACCGGCTATTTCGACTCCAACGACGGAATCAGCAGAGGAGCGCACATCGAGGAAGGCGAGCTTGTCTATATGAACAACCCTGCGGTCGTGGCGAACCTCGGAAACCACGCCTGGGCATTCACGATCTTCAAGGACAACACCGCCTCCTGCGGCAAGAAAACCTTCTCTGGCAAAATAGAAGTAGCCGGCAAGGAATATAACTTCTACTCGGTCAACGACACGATCGTGCGGGGCAGGAACGCTTCAAGGATGAAATCCTACCCTGTGAACCTCTACACCTCAAGGTACGTGAAATACCCTCATCCTGAACGTCAGGACATCACCAACACCCTCAGCGCAAACGCATTGTACATCACGGCGAAATATTCATCAATGAATATGACCGTGAACGATGGTTGGTTCGACGCCACTGTGACGGCAATCTCGGACGGCAGGACAACGGCTCTTACAGAGGCTCCTTACCTTACGGACAGCAAGGAGGTCGGCATCCAGATTACCGGAAGCACGGCTGACGCGATAGCCTCCGCTGTGAAAGTAGGAGACAACATCAGGCTGATGGCCCAGATGGATGTGGAGGGTGTCGTGAAGCCTATCCAGACACAGAACTCCACGATGTGGCACTACGTCACCGATGGCGAGAACACCCTCAACACAGTCCCTCCGAGCCACGATTTCCGCACGTTGATCGACCCGATGACGTTCGTCTGCGTTGACAAGAGCGGATCGAGGATAATGATCGCCGAGATCGATGGCCGTCAGGTCGGATTCTCCATCGGAGTCAACGCCGAGGAGGTCACCGAAATCGCCCTGCGCCTCGGAGCCTGGAACTCAACCCGTTTCGACGGCGGCGGATCATCCGCTATGTGGGCCAAGAAGGACGGCGTCTCAGGCCTCGTCAGCAGTCCAAGCGACGGAAAGGGTGAGCGCAGTTGTTTGAATTATATGTATGTACGTAAGAAATAGCACATTATGAGAAAGATACCTGCTATAATATCCATATTTCTGGCGGCGGCCACGCTTTTCTCCTGCTCGTATGATTCCTCCGAGATCGAGAATGGGATCACCGACTTGGAGAACCGTGTCGCGACCCTTGAGCAGAAGACGGACAATCTGGAGTCGCAGTTGAACGCGGTTTCGGAGTTCGTGTCCGGCAACTTCATCTCTCGTGTCGGAACCGATGACAAAGGCAACTATGTCATCACCTATCAGGACAGGAACGGAGAGAAAAAGACGGTCACACTGGCCAAAGCCTCCGACCTCGACAAATCGCCGATGATCGGTACCGCTGAATATGAAGGTGTCCTCTACTGGAGGCAGACCAAGGACAATGGAGCCACTTGGGAGTGGATCACCGACAAAGACGGCAACAAGATGCCTGTCTCCGGGCCGGCTCCGTCCGTGGGTATAGACAAGGATGGTTACTGGACGGTCAACGGCGAGAGCACTGGCGTTCTCGCAAAGGATATGACCGGAAACATATTCAAAGAAGTTGTGGCTGACGGTGAAAGCGGCCTCGTGGTGTTCAGCCTGACCGACGGCAGCAGCTTCTCCGTCAAGTACAACGAGTCGCTGGCCATCGCGTTCACGACTCCGTCATTCCTTGCAGTGGAAAGCTACAGCGCGCCTGTGGAAGTCGGCTACCAGATTAGCGGAACAATGGCCAAGGATGCCGTTGTGGACTACCTGACGGCCTACAATGTGAAAGTAAAGGTCAACGAAAGCCTCAAGACGATCTCCGTGACGATGGAGGAAGGGGCCGAGGAAGGCAATGTCGTGATTATGGCCAGCGCCGGGGACGACATCGTTTACAAGCCTCTGTTCTTCTCCTACGGCAAGACCGTCATCGAGTTCGAGAACTACATCAAGGACAACGAGCTCATCACTCCGATGGGCGAGCCTGTCATCAACCTTGGCGGTGATATGACTCCGTTCACCATCAGGATCTCGCACAACATCGATGTCGAGGCCTCGGTGGCAAAGGAGAACGAATCCTGGCTCAAGGCCGTAGCAACCAAGGCTTTGCAGACATCCGAGTTCAACTTTGTCGCTGAATATTTCGAAAGCAAGACAAACACTCCTCGCGAAGGCCGTATCATATTGAAAAACAGCCTCTACGATGTCTCCACATCGATTCTCGTGAAGCAGAATCCGATTGTGAAAGGCGGTGGCGGAGGCGGAGACGATCCGTCTGAGGACAAGGGAATCTCCGACCTCAGCACGTTTATGGAGTTCATCCGCAGCGTCAACGCCGGAGCGTCCACAACCCGCTGGGAGAACACTGACGGAGAAGTATGCCTGCTCACCGACATCGACCTTACCGGAATAGAATGGACACCTATAGGAAACGCCACCGGCGAGGGCTCTGGAACTCCAGCCTACACGTTCGCCAACGCTTTCAAAGGCAAGTTCAACGGCAAGGGGCACAGCATCACGGGCATCAGCTGGACCTGTGATATGAGCAAGAACAACGTCTATGGACTCTTCGGGGCGGCTGACGGAGCGACCATAAGCAACCTCACCGTAGGTGCCTCAGGTGACGCGATCACATTGACCGGAACCCCTGACGTGACCCCTTCTGTGGCCGGAATCGTCGGCTACGCCGAGAATGTGATAATCACCAACGTGACCAACAACGTCAGCATCATCCTTGAGGGAGAATGTCCTCAGGCTATGCCTACCAGCCTCGCCGGCATCATCGGAAGCGGCTCGAACGTCACAGTGGGCGGAAAGACCAAGGACGAGGCCGTAAAGAACAACGGAGACATCCTCGTGAAGTCAAAGGTCGCCAACGCCCAGGCCGGAGGAACCGGCTTGCAGGTCGCCGGAATTATGTCCTTCGTGAAGAACGGCAAGGAAAGCCAGTTCATAAACTGCACGAACAACGGTCATCTTACCGGCCCTAACGGCCGAAGCGGAGGCATCCTCGCTTCCATCCAGGGAACCGAAAAGGCCGGAAACAAGGTCACAATCAGCAAGTGCGTGAATGCCGGTCTCATCGAGGACAATTACCTTGACTACGAAGGCTACACCGCAGCCAAGAGAATGGGCGGAATCATAGGTGGTTCAGAGGCTGCTGACGTGACGGTTGAGTCCTGCGTAAACAGCGGAAACATATTCTCGCACACAGGATGCCGCGTCGGCGGATTCGTAGGACACTTCAAGGGAGGCATCATCACCGGATGCTCAAACACCGGAATCATCCTCAGCCACATCACCCCGCAGGCCGAGGACCACAGCGGAGGAGATGGTCCGGGATGGGCGGCAGGCTACTGCAACATCAAGATCTCCGGCTGCACCAGAGGCGGAAAGGTCGGCGAATGGGCAGACTTCAAGAGCAATCCGGAAGGAGCGCCTGACGCCACGATCTACAATGCCTACGGCTACCAGAACTCTAAGTATTTCGACGCTTCTGACAACCAATAAAATGAAGACAATGAAAAGATTAATGAATATGTTGCTGTCGGTTCTGATGATGGCGCTCGCCTTCACCGGATGCGGTTTCGACGAGGATCCGCTCCAGAACAGGCTCAATGACATCAAGAACAGGATCGCGGCTCTCCAGTCCAGAATAGACGAGGCCAACAAGCAGGTCGAGACACTCGGCCTGCTGACCTCAGGCAATGTCGTCACCTCCATCGACAGGAACAGTGACGGAAGCTATGTGCTGACCTATCTGGACAGCAAGAACGAGGAAAAGACAATGGTCGTCGCCGCGACGGACCAGCTGCTCAACGTTCCGGTCGTTGGCGTGCGCAAGGACGATAACGGACTCTATTACTGGACAGTCACCGTCGGTGGCGAGACCAAGGACATCACTGTTGACGGACAAAGCGTCCCGGCCGCCGGCAAGACACCGGTCATCTCTACCGATGAGCAAGGCTATTGGACAGTCGATGGGGAGCGGATTCTGGATTCGGAGGGCAATCCGATCGAGGCCGCGGACGGAAGCGCGTCCATCTTCAAATCCGTGACAAAGGATGCGGAAGGCAATCTTTCAGTGACCCTTGGCGACGGTTCACAGATAACCATCCCTGTACAGAACTCTCTGAATCTCAGCCTTTCTTCATCCTTGAATCTCACCGTGGCCAATCTCGGGCAGGAACTGAAGATCGGTTACGATGTCACCGGAAGCAAGGCCGACGGAGCCATCGTGGCGATCGCCGAGGCCAAGTCAGTGCAGGTTAAATTGGACAAGACAGCCAAGGAGGTCAGCGTCACTTTCGGAAGCGATTTCACCTCCGGTCACCTCATTATGATGGCCACGGATTTGGACAAGGTGACTGTCCTCAGGCCAGTGTTCTTCAACAAGGCCAAGGACACAAAGATTCTCATCAGCACGGCCGACGAGCTTGTGGCCTTCGCCCAGAAGGTAAACGCCCAGGACGGCACCGAGAATATGGATGCCTACCTTGAGAAGGACATCGACATCTCCTCCATCAAGGACTGGACACCTATCGGAAACGGAGCATTCTCCGGAACGGCAGTCAGCGGAGCGGCCTTCAAAGGCACTTTCCACGGCCAGAACCATACGATCAAGGGTATGAATATCACCGTACCTGCCAACGCTGTGAAAGGAGCCTCTTACGGCCTGTTTGGAGTGCTTGACGGAGCCACTGTCAAGGATCTTACCATTGGTGAAGGGTCATCGATCACATCCTCCGCCAAACTTCTGACTTGCGGTGGAGCTATTGCCGGAGCTGTGATTAACTCAACCGTCGATCATTGCTCATCATTCGCTTCATTCGACATTTCGGGAGGCACGGATAACATCAGCCAGAGATTCGGAGGTATCGCTGGTTCCGTATATTCAGCGGGAGAGGTTGTCGCGCAGGTTACCAACAGTTCCAATTTCGGAATATTCAAGTCTGTCAACACCACCAACAGCAAGAATGGCGGCACAGCCTTCTCAATCGGTGGTGTGGTAGGTTACGCCGAGTCAGCGTCATCCGCACTTCGTGTTATGATCAAGGGATGCGACAACTACGGCGCAATGAATGTGCAGGCATCCCGCAATGCCGGAGTCGTGGCTACTCTGAACAAGAACGCCACGGTGGAAGGCTGCAAGAACTTCGCTGACATCACGAACACTGACACAAAGGCCTCCAACACCCGTGTGGCCGGTATCGTTTCAGCATTGAATATCCAGACCTCGGTCATCAACTGCGTCAACAAGGGTAACATCACCTTCGCTGTGGCCGGGAATACCACGCAAGGCTACGCCGCCGGAATCGCGGGCCAGACCAACGACAATTCCAACGTGGTGGAAGGCTGCGAGAACTACGGTACTGTCCGTTCCGACATATTCAACGCAACTGACGCGGCAAAGAGGTTTATCGCCTCCATCCTTGCGAACACGAACAACAAGACCATCACCATCCGGAACAACAAGGTCGGTGGCAAGGTGGGTCCATATTCAGATGAAAGCAAGGTAGTTACCATCACCGCCGAGAACTTCGCTGACTGGATATTCTTCACTCCTAAGACACAGCCGTCCATTGTCTCCGGCAATGAGTTCGCGGGTGAGATTCTGACAAAGGGAATCGCGTCCGCCGATGATTTCGTGGAGTTCGCCGCCGCTGTCAACTCAGGGGCATCCCTTGAGAAATGGCAGGATGCGGCGGGTGGAATCAACCTGCTCAACGACATCGATATGTCTTCGGTAAAGGATTGGACACCTATAGGTAACGCCACTTTCGCCGTTGTCAGCAACAAGTTGACCGTGACAGGTCCTATGTTTACAGGCAAGTTCAACGGCCAAGGCTACAAGATCCGCAACTTCAAAGCAGTCAGCAAGGTAGCCACAACGGGAGGCACATTCGGCCTGTTCGGAGTGATTGGCCCTGGAGCGGTCGTTGAGAATTTCATCTTTGAGTCCAACAGCTCGCTCACCGTCCAGTCACCGGCAAAGAGCACATCCCACGGCCTGATCGCGGGATTGCTCTACGACGGAACCGTGCGTGACATCCACAGCTACGCTCCGATGACATTCCAGAGCAAGACCGGTGTCAAGAACGCCGCACAGTTTATGGCTCTGATAGGCTATGTGTTCACCGAAAATTCAGAGGTGATCATCGACAGCGTGGACAACTTCGGAGAGATCATCGCCGAGAACGCCGATGGAAACGACCAGGGTGGAGCAAACGCATTCCACATCGCCGGAATCGTGGGCTTCTCCACCGCCACGACGGACACACAGCATTTCGTCACGATCTCCGACTGCTCGAATGAGGGCAATATGACCTCCGCGACCTGCCGCACCTCCGGCATCTGCGCGGCCGCCAACCGCAGGACCAAGATGGTGAACTGCATAAACAAGGGCAACCAGTTGAACAGCTGCCCGGGTCCTGACAAGGGACGAATCGCAAACATCGCCTGCAACGTGGCCAATGTGTCCTCGATGACCGGCTGCGTCAACTACGGCGACATCATCTCGACCACGAGTGCCAGAACAGCCGGCATCGCCAACCTCACCAACAACTGCGAGTTCACCAACTGCGCCAACTACGGCAATGTCCAGTCAGACAACAAGTACCGTGGTCTGTTCTGGGCCTACAACAACGGCCTTGCATCGTGGAGCAACAGCGTCGCCGGAGGCACCGTCGGAACCTACAACAACGGCAAGGGCGTGGCTGATGAATATACCGACGCTGCCAAGGAGAACTACCTCGGTCTCCAGGGAGCCAGCAAGACAACCCTGACAAACATCACCTATCTCATCGGTGTCAAGGATCCCGAACCACCTGCCGAGTCCAACGCCAAGCTGAAGATCCTTTTCATCGGCAACAGCTTCACCAAGGACGCTGTCGAGCATATTCCGGGACTCCTCGCGGCCGCCGGAATCAAGGACATCAAACTCTACCATATGTACTACGGCGGAAGGCGTGTCTTTGAATATAACGACGGTTACACATCCTCTGTTGACTATCATTGCTACAGGTGTGAGAACGGAGCCACAACCTGGACGGATGTCACCGGCCACAGCCTGCACGAGATTGTCTCCAGCGACAAATGGGACATCGTGACCATTCAGGAGCACACCGGACGCGCGGTCGCGTGGGACTGGACAGCAAGCCAAAAATCGGCCTTCCAAGGCCTTGTGGACAAGATCAAGGCAGACTGCCCGGACAAGACTCCGGACTTCTACTTCATAATGTCGCAGGCCTACCACGATATGAACAAGATCGCCACGGCGGA
>CAVKYA010000039.1:9012-13620 GCA_963660255.1 Bacteroidaceae bacterium
GTTTCAGCTGAAGGTGATTGCTTTATTATTTGTTTGTCAATAAGTTAGCGATCACATCAACTTTGGTGTGTGTGTAGCGGGTATATTCATCAGTTATATATTTCCTATCAGAGAATATTAAGCTGTTTTCAAACAACTATTTATAAACAAGAATATTTATGCGCAAGAAATTTTTTGTCGCTATAATCGCGGTTCTTGTATCGGCGCTGGCTTTCCCGGTCGCTGGACGGAATCTGAGAATCCTTTACTGGAACATCCAGAACGGAATGTGGTCAGACCAAGGTCACAACTATGACAACTTCGTAGAGTATGTGAAGTCCGAGGCTCCTGACATCTGTGTCTGGTGCGAGGCCGAATCACGTTATAGGACAGACACAGCGGACAGGATGGAGGGCTGTGAGGAAGCCTACCTTCCGTGGAACTGGGATATCCTCGCTAAACGCTATGGCCACAATTACGTGCTTGTGTGTGGCAAGCGGGACACTTTCCCACAGGTCATCACATCAAAATATCCGCTCCGGATCGTCAAAAGGATCACCGGCAACGGAGATGACATCGTGGTCTTTCACGGAGCCGGATGGGCTCAGGTGGAAATCGGAAAAAAGACGCTGAATATCGTCACTCTCCACACCTGGCCGTATAAATATGGCTACCTTGCCGAGAACAAGACTGCAAGCGCGGCAGAGCAGGGAGGCGACATATTCAGAGCCCAAGAGATTGAATATGTCTGCGGCCAGACGATCGGAAGCGTTCCGGAGGCTTCCTCACAGTATTGGATGATGCTTGGGGATTTCAACGCGAGGTCCCGGGTGGACAACTATGTTTATAATCTGGCTGACAATGACAAGGGCTTCCTTGTGCACGACCACATCAGGAACAACACTCCGTACATAGACATCATCGAAAGGCTATACCCTGGAGATTTCCAGAAAACCACACTGTCAGGGAGAAGGATCGACTTCATCTATATGACCGAGCCTTTGTTCAAACGGGTACGCTCCGCCGAGGTTCTCAGAACCGGTTTCGCCGAGTCCTCCCGTGACCCGCGCAATCTCCACGGCTTCTGCAACCCGTCCGACCACTATCCTATCCTCGTGGAACTGAAATTTTAGTTCACGGTTCATAAACGATATGGCCTTGGAGCGATTACCCTGCTCAGACGGTCTTCTGATAAGTAAACGGCAAGTTATTTACGGTTTCTAAACCAGCAAAGAGAACCTCTAACCTGAATTTTTGTAACGTGAAAAATTCAGGTTAGAGGTTCTCTTTGCTTATAAAGATTTCGTCACTTTGACGGTTGGTGAGCCTGTCGAACCACAAACTCAATAACCCATAGTTCTGTAACCGTTCAACATCCTTAACAACAAACCAGCCCGGTCGCTGAGCCTGTCGAAGCGACTATCTATCCCAATATATTCAGCAAACTAAAGCTTCCTGAGGAGGTTGTTCATATTGACTTCCTTGTCGATGATGCCGCGGAGCTCCGCGATCGGAACCCTTCTCTGCTCCATCGTGTCGCGCTCACGGATGGTGACGCAGTTGTCATTCAATGACTCGTGGTCAACAGTGACGCAGAACGGGGTGCCGATGGCATCCTGACGGCGGTAACGCTTGCCGATGGAGTCCTTCGGATCGTACTGGCAGTTGAAATCGAACTTGAGTTCGTTCATAACCTCCTGTGCCTTGTCAGGAAGACCGTCCTTGTTCAGGAGTGGCAGCACGGCGACCTTCACAGGGGCCAGCGGAGCAGGGATGCTCAGCACAACGCGGCTCTCCCCTCCCTCAAGCTGCTCGACCTTGTAGGAATGGCTGAGCACGGCGAGGAACATTCTGTCCACACCGATGGAAGTCTCCACGCAGTAAGGAACATAGCTCTCGTTGGTCTCAGGATCGAAGTACTGGATCTTCTTTCCGGACAGCCTCTGATGATTTCCGAGATCGAAGTCGGTACGTGAGTGGATTCCCTCCAACTCCTTGAAACCAAACGGGAAGTTGAACTCGATGTCTGTGGCGGCGTTGGCGTAGTGGGCCAGCTTCTCGTGGTCGTGGAAGCGGTAGTTCTCTGCACCCATTCCGAGGCTGACGTGCCACTTCATACGGTTCTCCTTCCACTTCTTGAACCACTCCATCTCGGTTCCAGGGCGGCAGAAGAATTCCATCTCCATCTGCTCGAACTCCCTCATTCTGAATATGAACTGTCTCGCGACGATCTCGTTTCTGAAAGCCTTTCCGATCTGGGCGATTCCGAACGGAATCTTCATACGGCCAGTCTTCTGTACGTTGAGATATTCAATGAATATTCCCTGAGCCGTCTCCGGGCGAAGGTAGATCTTGTCGTCCGCGTTGCCGGTGTTGCTGATCTGGGTCGAGAACATCAGGTTGAACTGACGCACGTCTGTCCAGTTCTTCGTGCCTGAGATCGGGTCAACGATGTCGCAGTCGAGGATGATCTGCTTGTACTCATTGAGGTCGTTGGCCTGCTCGGCGGCCACATAACGGTTGTGAACCTCGTCGTATTTAGCCTTCTCCCTGAGGATGTTAGGGTTGGTAGCGCGGAACTGTTCCTCGTTGAAAGCCTCTCCGAACTTCCTGCGCCCCTTCTCGACCTCCTTGTTCATCTTCTCCTCGATCTTGCCGAGATAATCCTCGATCAGGTTGTCGGCACGGTACCTCTTCTTGGAGTCCTTGTTGTCGATGAGCGGATCGTTGAACGCCGCCACGTGACCGGAGGCAACCCAAGTCTTAGGGTGCATAAACACGCAGGAATCAATGCCGACGATGTTCTCGTTCAGCCTTGTCATAGCGTTCCACCAGTACTGCTTGATGTTGTTCTTCAGCTCGACGCCCATCTGGCCATAGTCATAGACCGCCGCCAGTCCGTCATAAATCTCACTAGACGGGAATATGAACCCGTACTCCTTGCAATGTGCCACCAGCACCTTGAACAGTTCGTCCTGTGTCATAGTATATCGTACTTTAAAATTCGCAAAGTCATTAAAAATATGCTTCGGCAACGTTGGACCGCCTTTCCGACATATTCCATAACGCTCACTAAAAACTTACAAATATACAATTTTTTACGCAAGAATCATCGTACTGAAACCAGCCCGGATGTATTCACGCATTTGGTCCGGCACAGGTTTTAGAACTTACCTTGTGGTAATTGTGGCAAAATCACTATATTCGCGAAAGTGCTTTTTGAATATGACTATGACCAAGACTGGAATCAAAATAATAGCGGTGGCGACGGCCTTTCTCACATTGTTCTGCAATAAGGCCAACGCGCAATTCTCGTTGACGGGGAACGATCCGGCCTCGCTGAGGTGGAGGCAGATGGAGACGGAGAACTTCAGACTGATTTTCCCTGAGGGAAACGACTCGCTGGCAAGGGTTTATGGAGCGGAGTTTGAAGATGCGAGAATCAGGATCGCCGGATCGTCCGGACTCCTGATCGGGCAAAGCTACAAGGGCAAGATGCCCGTGGTGCTCCATAGCCGCTATGTTTACCCGAACGCATCCGTCACATGGGCTCCCAAAAGGATGGACATCTACACGGTCAACGACCCTTATGCCCCGACGGCGATGACCTGGGTGCGGAACCTGACAATCCACGAGGGCAGGCACGCGGCGCAGATGCAGTTCGGAGCGGCGGGGAAATGGGGCAAGCCTATGCACTGGATCTTCGGAGAAATGGCGGCGGGAGCCTTTTCGGGGATATTCCCTGGTCCCGCGTTCCTCGAAGGTGACGCGGTGGTTGCGGAGACGGCGCTCAGCCGGAGCGGACGCGGACGGCAGGCCGACTTTCTGGGGTACATGATGCCCGCGTTCGACTGCGGAGACTGGCGGGACTACTACCAATGGTTCTACGGATCCTACAAAAAATACTCCCCTGACTACTATAGGGTCGGCTATATGCTCATCGCGGGGACGAGGGTGTTCTTCGATGACCCTCTTTTCACTCAGGAATATTTTGACAGGGTGGTCCGCAAAGGCGGCTTCTTCAATCTGCAAAAGACTGTCAGAGACGCCAGCGGCAAAAGTTTCAAGGACTCATTCCGCACCATAGAGGAGAATTTCCAGCAGCTATGGAACATCGAGGCCGCGCTCAGGGAACCATTCATGCCGTCAAGGCAAGTCAGCAGGGTTCCTTCGATGCACACTGAATACGCCGGAAGCGTCTTCGCGGATGGTTCGGGAATATATTCGCTTAAATCCGGACTGGCTGTCCCTAACAGTCTGGTAAGGTTGGATGCTACCGGTAAAGAAAAGAGAATCAGGAGCTTCGCCTCTTTCTCAAGCGACCTGTCCTACGATTCAGAAGGCCAAAGAATATTCTGGAGTGAGTCCGTGGTCGGACGAAGGTGGACGCTTGGGGGAAGCTCACGGATCCGATATGTCGATCTGTCTAAGCCGGGAAGAGTCCACAACCTGACCAAAAACGGACGGTATTTCAATCCGGCCCCGTCGCCTGACGGAAAGGCGATAGCCGTCACTGAATATCCTTACTCAGATGGGTCGCGGATTGTTCTGCTGGATTCCGGCAATGGTTCCGTCACAGAATCATTCATCGCTCCAGATTCTCTCCAGTTCACGGAGTCGGCATGGATC
>CAVKYA010000040.1:0-13312 GCA_963660255.1 Bacteroidaceae bacterium
CAATTTGCGGTCGGAAGAGTGGCCGGCAGAATGTCCAACGGCAGCAAGGATCACAGAATCACACGACCGGACGAGATCACGGCCGGACAGGCTCTCGGCCAGAAGAACTCTGGCTTCCTGATCTGGCTGGGCTATTCCTATATGACACCGGTTACCTCCGTCGCCGGTGGCCTCTACAGCATCTGGCAGAACGTCATCAACTCCCTTGAGCTCTACGAACAGAGCCACCGCACCGGACAGCACAAGAAATAGCCTAGAACACAACTTTTACGATGCCATAGGGCATATTCCCAGAAACAAACATTTCGTGGAATAATGAATATCACGAATAATTATTCCTATCAGATATTCATCAATCCTGTCGCTCCCATAATGAAGAACGCCCAGAACGCAGGAAGGGAAATATAGTCTTTGAATTCCGATCGGAAGACCTCCAAGGCCTTTTGGATCTCGGTGTTGACCCGGCGGGCGGAAATCCCGAACTTGTCGGCTATCTCCTTGTGCGACAGGCCGGAAATCCTGCTTGCCAGAAAAATGTCAAAGCACAATGGTGACAAACGATTCCTGCATTCTTTCAACCGGTCCTCGACCTCCGACATCAAAGCCATCCTGTCACCGCTTTTGCCGGAATTGATGTCCACCGACTCGAATTCCAGAATCGCCTGACGGATGCCTTCACGGATCTCACCTTGACGGGCATTTTGTTTCAGATAGTTGAGACACCGGCTGATTATCATCCTGACAAAGTAAGAGCGGATGTTTTGAATCTCCAAAGTGTCCCTGTTCTGCAGAACGAACAGCATACTGTCGTGGAAAATGTCCTCCGAGACAGCCACGTCACGCACATACGACCGCGCTATCATCAGATAGCGCGCACGGTCATCGTAGATGGACTGTATGTCTTCGTTTGACAACAGATGCGTTCCCATATAAAACAATTTGTCACAATTTTCAAAATTACAGAAAAAAAATCGATTTTTCAGTGTCAAAGTCTCCGGCTCGATTGTCTTATATACGAAAGGACGGAAACAGCGGCCTTGAATTGAAGATATGACAGACGACAGACTTTATGAATATTTCAGGGGGGAAGCCTCGGAACAGGAAATCTCGGCCATAGAGAAATGGTTAGGAGAGAATCCGGAAAACACAAGGAGGTTCAATGAGGCTCAGGCGATGTACGTCGCTATGGTGATGGCTGCCCCTAAGGAAGTATTGGAGCGCGGATCAAAGAAACGCCACCCCGGAGCGATGATCAGATGGGTGATCCGCGTCTGCGCCGTGGCGGCGTGCGTGGCGGCGATTGTCACCGTGACCGTCCTGGCCAACAACACTATGATGGACAAAAGGCTTGCCGAGACTATGACCACGGTTTCCGCCCCGGCCGGCCAATGCGTGAACATCACTCTTCACGACGGGACCAACGTCTGGCTCAATTCCGGAACCTCGATCGAATACCCGGCCCGGTTCGGCAGACAACGCAAGGTCAATGTTGAGGGCGAGGCCCTGTTCGACGTGGCTAAAGATGAGAGACATCCTTTCATCGTCAAGACATACGCTTGCGACGTGAAAGTTCTCGGGACGAGGTTCAATGTCTTCGCCGACAAGGAGAACGGAATATTCAAAACCTCCTTGCTGCGCGGAAAGGTCCAGGTTGTCAACAACACGACAGGACAAAGCGTCGTCCTGTCCCCGGAGCAGTCCGTGACGATGAAAGACGGGCGGTTGACTTGTGAAAGGATGGAAAATCACGATGATCTGATGTGGAACGAGGGCATCATAAGCCTGTACGGGGATTCCTTCAAAGCCTTGATGGACAGATTCGGGAGAGCGTTCGGGGTCAGCATAGACGTGAACGGCACCAATGACCCGCAGATCAGGACAAGAGGCAAGGTGCGTGTGGCGGAAGGGGTCACACACGCTCTGGAAGTCCTGAAGAACTACATAAACTTCAGCTACGACTACGACATCGACAACAACGTTGTGACAATCACACTTGAATAACCGCGCCTTGGGCCGATGCCACATTACGGCCGGACGCTTGATGGAAGTTGAACATTAAAACATTTAAAGCCTATGCGATAATCCAATGACAGTCTGACTGTGACCCGCATAAGGGGTTCCAAACAAGGAGGCAGACTGAGAGCCCATAAAAAAAGATCGCCGGCGCTCCAACACCGGCAATCAAGAATGCGATCACAGATATATTACACTCCATACACTAATGATCAACAATTTGTAAAGTTATGAATAAAAAAGTATTCAGCAAACTAATAAGAAGCTGTTTACCAATTTTTCTGATCCTGTTTGTCTCGTTCCCGGATCTCGCCGTGGCGCAGGAAGCGCCCGTCAGCATCAATGTGAAGGACGTGCCGGTAAAGAACGTGATGTCACAGATCGAAAAGCAGACAAAGTACCTTTTCGCCTACACTGACGATGTGAACGTGGATGTTCCGGTCACAGTCAATGTGAAATCGGTGGCCTTGGGTCGTGTCCTCAAAATGGTGTTCGACGACACAGGCATCGCCTACCGCGTCTCAGGCACCAACATCATCCTTTCAATGAAAGAGGCCGGAAAACCTGGCAGCCCTGTAAAAATCAACGGAACAGTCTATGATTCAGCCGGCCAACCGATAATTGGAGCCGGAATCCTGCTGAAAGGCACAACCGCCGGAACAAGCACGGACCTTGACGGAAAGTTCTCAATCGACCTTCCGGCAGGTTCGGAGAACGGTACTCTTGAGTTTTCCTGTCTCGGGTACACCTCCGTGTATATTCCCGTAGGGAACGGCCCCGTGTTCAATGTGACCCTGGCCGATGACACACAGCTTCTGGAAGGAACGGTCGTCACCGCGCTGGGCATCAGAAGATCAGAGAAAGCGCTGGCATACAATGTTCAGCAGGTAAATCCGGACGCTATCCTCTCGAACAAGGACGCCAACTTCGTGAATTCCCTCAACGGCAAGGTGGCCGGACTTGTCATCAACGCTTCGTCTTCAGGTGTCGGAGGAGTCTCTAAGGTCGTGATGCGAGGCAGCAAATCCATCGCGAAGTCTTCCAACGCGCTGTATGTGGTTGACGGAGTACCGATGTACACCTCCCCGCGCGATGCCGGAACCGAATTCGACTCAAGAGGTGCGACAGATCCGATCGCCGACCTTAACCCTGAGGACATCGAGTCTATGTCCGTCCTGACAGGAGCCGCGGCCGCGGCGCTCTACGGCTCGGAGGCAGCCAACGGCGCGATCGTGATAACCACCAGGAAAGGCGTGGAAGGGAAGACCTCGATCACCATCTCCAGCAACACGGAAGTGTCCAGTCCTTTCGTGCTGCCACGCTTCCAGAACACCTATGGCACCGGTGATCTGAACCAGGCCGAGGGCTCTTCGGTCAGAAGCTGGGGCCACAGGCTCAATGAATATGACTACCAAGGCTACAAGCCGTCATCCGACTACTTCAAGGCCGGGGTGACCGCCACCGAGAGTGTTTCCCTCTCCACCGGAACGGAACACAACCAGACGTATCTCTCTATGGCCGCCGTGAACTCCACAGGCAACGTTCCCAACACGAAATACGACAGGTACAACTTTTCTGGACGGAACACCTCCAGTTTCTACAACGACAAGGTGACTCTGGATCTTTCCGCAAGCCTGGTGCGCCAGGACGACCAGAATATGGCCAATCAGGGACTCTACAACAACCCTTTGGTCGGAGCCTACCTTTTCCCGCGCGGAAATGACTGGAACGCCATCCGGATGTTCGAGCGTTACAACCCGGAACGCAACATCAGCGAGCAGTACTGGCCAGTCGGTGACGCAGGAATGACGATGCAGAATCCGTACTGGATCAACTACCGCAACCTCAGGAACAACGTCAAATACCGTTACAAGTTCGGAGCCGGGCTGAGTTGGAAGATCACAGACTGGATCACCTTGTCCGGCAGAGTCAACTACGACAGTTCCTCAAACACTTACAAGGAGCGCTTCTGGGCCACCACCAACAAGCAGCTCACCGAATCCTCCTCCAACGGCCTCTTCGCGATGGAGAAAGCCGAGGATCGCCAGATCTACGCCGACGCACTTCTGGACATAAACAAGACTTGGGACAACTGGAGCCTTCACGCCAATGTCGGCACATCGATCTCCGATATGGCCTACGATATGTTCAGCATCCGCGGCCCGATCGCCGACGGGTCTGTCGAAGGCGAGCCGGTGAACCTTCCGAACGTGTTCAACGTGTTCACCATCAGCCAGTCCAGATCCCAGAAAAAGCAAAGTGGATGGAACGATCAGACACAGTCCGTCTATGCGTCCGCCGAAATCGGCTACAAGAGCACCTACTACCTCACCCTGACTGGAAGGAACGACTGGACCTCCCAGCTCGCCGGCCCGCAGTCCGGAGCCAAATCCTTCTTCTACCCTTCGGTGGGAGCCTCCGTCGTGGTCTCGCAGATCATCGGCGATATGCCTGAGAACCTTGAATATCTCAAAGTAAGGACATCCTACGCTTCGGTCGGTTCCGCCTTTGACAGATTCATAGCCAACCCTCTCTACACCTGGCCTGACAAAGGCTCCGGATGGAACACCCAGACATCCTATCCGATAAAGAACCTCCAGCCAGAGAAGACCAATTCCTGGGAGGTCGGTCTGGAGATGAGGTTCCTCAAATGGTTCAACCTCAACGCCACGTGGTACAACACCCACACCCTCAACCAGACAATCTACCCTACCATCTCGACCGGTTCAGGATACTCATCAATCCCGATCCAGTCCGGTGACGTGAAGAACTCCGGTGTGGAGCTATCTCTCGGGTTCGACAAGGAATGGAGCGGGTTCGGCTGGACAAGCAGCTACACGTTCTCAATGAACAGGAACAAGATCGTCTCACTGGCGGACAACGCCGTGAACCCTGTCACAGGAGAGCTTCTCAACATTTCCTCTCTGAATATGGGTGGTCTCGGCAACGCCAGATTCATCCTCAAGGAGGGCGGCTCACTCGGCGACCTTTACTCCAGACAGGAGATCAAGCGTGATTCCGAGGGATACATACTTGTGGGAGAGGACGGAAGCATTTCCTCTGAATCCATCACTAATGTGGATGAATATATTCATTTGGGGAGCGTGCTGCCGAAAGCCAATATGGCCTGGCGCAATGACTTCAATGTCGGGAACCTCGATTTCGGATTTATGGTGACGGCAAGGATCGGAGGAGTTGTATATTCAAGGACCCAGGCTATGCTGGACTGGTACGGAGTCTCCGAAGCCTCGGCCATCGCCAGGGACAACGGTGGTGTCGCCATTGACGGATGCGGAGTCATTGACGCCAACAGATGGTATTCCACCATCGCCGGAGGAGACACGGTGCCGCAGTACTACACATATTCAGCCACGAATGTCCGTCTTCAGGAGGCGAGCATCGGCTACAACTTCCCTCGCAAATGGTTCAAGGATGTCTGTGACATCACTTTGCAGCTCGTGGGAAGGAATCTGTGGATGATCTACAACAAGGCTCCGTTTGATCCGGAGGCGATCGCCACCACGGGCAATTATTACCAAGGTATCGACTATTTTATGACTCCGAACACGAGGAATTTCGGATTCAATCTAAGAATCAGATTCTAGGAGGACGAACTATGATAAGAACAACAAGCAAAATCATAATAATGGCGCTGGCCCTGTCATTGACGGCCTGCACGGACGGTTTCCTGAAAAAGAACAGTGATCCGTACGCCGTCGGGTCTGAAGAGCTGTCGCGTGACGGGTACGCCATCCGCCTCGCGCTGACAGGAATGGCGGACGGGGTGATCTCCCCGGATGTGAACACGACACAGTTCACGGAATGTCTTCTGGGAGGCACGATGAGCGGCTATCTGGCCGACGCCAACGCCGGATGGGCAAACACCATCTCCAACTACAACCCTACCGACAACTGGACGAATGTATTTATGCAGTCGGACCGCATCATCCCGATGGTATATACCAATTACGCGATGCTGCACAGAGTCACCGAGAATCCGGTGCTCCTTGCCGTTGGAGATGTCATCAAAGTGGCGGCGATGCACAGAGTAGCCGACACCTACGGACCGATTCCATATTCAATGATCGGAAGCGGCGGCAAGCTTCAGGTCGAGTACGACTCACAGGCGGACGTGTACAGAAAGATGATCGAGGAGCTTGACAACGCCGCGGAGATCCTTATGACCAACAGGGCTTCGAATTTCGCCGCGACTTCAGACATCATCTACGGAGGAGTGACCGAGAAATGGGCCAAATTCGCGAACTCATTGAGACTCAGACTGGCTATGCGGGTTTCCTACGCTGACCCTGAACTTGCGAGAAAGACAGCCGAGGCCGCCGTCCACAACGATGTCGGAGTCATCACATCCAATGACGACAACGCCAGACGCGTCACTTTCGGAATCGACGGGAATCCACTCAATGTGGCCGTCAAGTACAATATGGCGTCCACACCCCGGCCTGTGTCACGGGTGGCGACTCCCACGCCGCGGCGGACATCGTCACGTATATGAATGGTTACAATGACCCGAGACGCGCGGCATATTTCACTTCATCCGAATGGACTCAGGGAGCCTACTACGGCCTGAGACGCGGCATTGTGATACCGGATCATTCCGAGACCGGGCACAAGTATTCGGGAGTGAACATCTCCGCCACATCTCCGATTGTCTGGATGAACGCGGCCGAGGTGGCGTTCCTGAAAGCAGAGGCCGCAGCCGTGTTCGGATTCGATATGGGAGGCGAGGCCAAGGATTTCTACAATGAAGGGATCAGGCTCTCATTCGAACAGTGGGGCGTGGGTTCGGCCGAGTCGTACATCGCCGACAACTCCAGTGTGCCCGCCGCCTACGTTGATCCGGCAGGCACCAACACCTACAGCGGAGCCTTGTCAGGAATCACGATAGCCTGGGACGAGAGCGCTACTGTAGAGCAAAAGCAGGAGCGGATCATCACACAGAAATGGATCGCCGACTGGCTTCTCGGCAATGAGGCGTGGGCCGACTGGAGACGCACCGGCTACCCGATCCTCATCCCGGCCACTGATGCGGGGAACAAGAGCAACGGCTCGGTGGACTCAGCTAAAGGCGCCAGAAGAATGCCTTACCCGAGCGATGAATATGTGAACAACGCGAAGAACATCTCTGACGCCGTGGCGACAATGCTGCGCGGAGCCGACAATATGAGCACAAGGCTCTGGTTCGACTGCAAGCCAAACAATCCGTCATACACTGACTAACAACAATTTATTATGAACAATATATTTAATAAAATATTCAGGTACGCACTTTCCGCCACAGTGGCGATCACGGCTGTGTGTTCTTGCGACGAGTGGACAATGCCGGAGAGCAAGGAGCTGAAATACCCGACGGTGCAGGAACAGAATCCCGGATTATGGGAGGCGTATCTGCGCTCCCTCAGAGCTTACAGACAGTCTGACCATAAGATTGTTCTGGCAGGATTCGACAACAAGACCGGAGTCGCTTGCGGAAGAGGCGAGATGCTGTCAGCATTGCCGGACAGTGTGGATTTCGCTGTTTTGAGTGAGCCTGACGGACTTTCCGAGGACATTCAGAAAGATATGAAATCCATCCGGGAGGAAAAGGCGACCGGAACACTCTACACCGTAAGTTACGAGAATATCCTTGCCTCGTATGAGGTTTACACCAAGGAATGGGACGACGCGCACCAGCCTACAGAGACCGGCGACGGAACGGCCGAAGGCACCCCATCGGACGATGGACAGAAGACGAGCAGGAGCGATTTCTTCGCGGCGACGCTGGCAGACAGCCTGGCGATCCACGACAAATACGGCTATGACGGCATCATCATTTCCTTCACAGGAGCGTCCACAATCAAGCTTACCGACGAGGAGAAAGCCACCGAGAGAGCGCTTCAGGACGAGTTCTTCACACCTGTGAAAGAGTGGATGTCCGCACATCAGGACGCGATCGTGATGTTCAGCGGTAAGCCTCAGAACCTTCTCTCGGAAGATTTCCTTGAACTCTGCCGCTACATCATCATTCCGGCCGAGACAGCAGGTTCGGCGGACAAGATGTCATTCCTGACAAGAGCGGCGATGGGCGACGGAATACCTTCCGACAGGTTCATAATCCGTGTTTCAGCCCCGTATGAGAAACTCGGCACGTTCACAACCGGCCTCACCGCCATTGAGGGCGCGGCCGGATGGGTTCTCAATGAGGACGCCACATATTCCAGAAAAGGCGTGATGGTCATTCATTCCCAGAAAGACTATTACTCATCCTCGGCCTACGGCAACATACGCAGGGCCATCTCCATTATGAACCCTTCTCCAAAATTTTAATGAATATGAGAAAGTTATCAATCATACTTTTTTCCGCCGTCGCGCTGATCGGTTGCGACAGCCTGAAGTATTCCTACCCAGGAGACGACAACAGAATATTCATTCTGTCCGACAATCTGGTTGAGGAGCATCTTGTGAAGTTGTCGGACTCCACCGCGGCCGCGACATTGTCTTTGGGAATCGCGCAGCCTATGTCGTGCGATGTCAAGGCGGAGATGGCAGCCGCTCCCGAATTGTTCGAAAGGTACAGGAACGTCTATCACGACACCGATATAAACCTTTTGCCGTCAGACAACTACGAAGTCAGGACACCACAGATAGTGATCCCGGCGGGCAATGTGAAAAGCGTCCCGGTGGAAGTGGATTTCAAAGGTCTTGACACATTGAATATGGATGTGAGGTACGTCCTTCCGGTCACCGTGAGATCCGCGGAGAACATCGACATTCTGGAGAGTGCCAGGACAATGTACTACACATTCAAAGGAGCGTCCCTCATCAATGTTGTGGCGGATCTGAACGAAAACAGAGCCTGGCCGGAATGGAGGAATCCGGAACCGTTCAAGTCAATGAACAGATTCACCCTGGAAGCGCTGGTCTATCCTAACGAGTTCGGCAAACAGATCTCCACCATTATGGGAATAGAAGGCAAGTTCCTTGTACGTGTCGGGGACGCCAATCTTGACAGCGACCAGATACAGATAGCGACTTCGGCCGGAAACCTGACATCGTCATCGCTGAAGCTTCAGACAGGCAGATGGACACACGTCGCCGTGGTCTATGACTATGGAACCGTGTATGTCTATCTGGACGGGGAAAGAAAGTTCTCCGGCTCCGTGTACATCTCCAGCGGAATCAATTTCGGCGTGGAGCACTCCGACGAGGCTGACGGAAAGCCACGATGCTTCTGGATCGGATATTCCTACGATGACAACAGATTCTTCAACGGAAGATTCTCCGAAGTCCGCATCTGGGACAGACCGTTGTCCGCCGGTGAGATCAGCGCTGAGAACCATTTCTATATGGTAGATCCTTCATCCAATGGCCTGCAGGCCTACTGGAAGTTCGACGAAGGCGCCGGAAACCACATCAAGGACTGGTCCGCCAACGGCAACGACCTTACAGTGGAGTCCGCCCCTAAATGGATACCTGTCTCACTTCCTTCCAAAAACTGATGAATATTATGAAACACGAATATATTTACGCGGCGGCTCTGGCGATGATGGCTGTTCTGGCAAGTTGCGACGACGCCATTATGCTTAAGGGAAACGCCGACGAGACCAGATACAAGACCGATCTGGCCGGAATGATCATTGATGCCCAGAGCAACAAGTCCGAAAAAGTGCTGGAACTGTACGAGGACAATTACAGCGCCTCGGCTCAGTTCAGGCTGAGTTCTGTCCCGGGAAAAGGTGTTGATGTCAAGATAGAGTACGACGCCGACTATCTGGAGACATACAACTCGCTCCACAACACCTCGTTCGAAGTGTTCCCGCAATCCCTTGTGACATTGCCGTCAGAGGGCATCGTGCTGGCTCCGGACGAGAAAGTCTCCGCCAGGATCGGGATTTCCGTCAAGGCAGATGACAGCATCGAGGAAGACAAGACCTACGTGCTCCCGCTGAAGGCTGTCACCACCACGGATGGCGTGACCATTCCGGAAAAGTCCGGGCATCTTGTGTACCTGGTGAAAGATATGCGCAGCCGTGGATTCGCCTACAAGGGTGACGGGGCGGTTGAGAATGTTGTTTATATGGAAGTCAATGATGTCAATCCTCTGAATCTTTTGGAGCTCAAATTGAAAGGGACCAACAAGTTATTCTATGACCATCTCGTGATCTTCTCCGCTAACATCAACCTCAATTCGGAGAAAGTTCCGTACGTCTATTGCAACCCTAATGTGCAGGCTCTTTTGGACAACAACGAGACACTCCTGCAACCACTCAGACGTCAGGGAATCAAGGTGATTCTCTGCATTTTGGGGAATCACGACCCATCCGGAGTCGCCCAGCTGTCTGAACTTGGAGCCAAGACTTTCGCCCGCGAGCTTGCCGACTATGTGTATGCCTACAACCTTGACGGAGTCGCGTTTGACGATGAATGGTCTTTGGGATCCGGCTCAAGCCCGTTTCTTGGACCTCGTTCGACAGAAGCCGCGGCCTGTCTATGCTACGAGAGCAAGATGGCGATGCCTGACAAGATCGTCACATTTTACATCCAAGGAGCAATGAACGAGAATATGCCTTCACATAATGGTTATGAGCCAGCGTCCTTCGTGGATTATATTGTAGGAGACTATGGTCAAACGCCAAAGCCTCTTCTGGGAGGCACAAGGCGAAATGCTTCCGGTTACTCATTCCCTCTCGCGTCCAATCACGACCTGCCGTCCGATCTTGAACCGAAAGCCAGAGAGATCAAGGAAGAAGGCTACGGATACTTTATGACATACAATTTGAACCCTCGCACATACAAGGTGGATTTCCAGAGTCTTGAGACCATCTCTCTCGGATTGTACGACAGAGGACTTGAAAAGCCTCAATACTGGTATCGAAAAACCGGTGAGGGAAGTTATGATTCAAAGCGTGAACCTCTAACTTTTTAATGGCGAATAAGCTATGAATATGAACATTATAAAATCATTAGCCTCTCTGGCTCTGGCTGCGGTGATGCTGTCCGCGGTTTCCTGCGGGAAATCACAGAACGAGCCACAGGGAACAGACAGCATAACCCTTTCAGAGGACAGTTATTCGACCGGCCCCGAGGCCGCGCGGACAAATGTCAGCATAACCAGTTCCGGAGACTGGCGCGCGGTTAACAACAATGACTGGATAACACTTTCGTCCGAAACCGGAAAATCCGGAGAGACCGTCTCCGTGACGGTGGACGCCAACGACACTGGAGAGGAGCGCAAAGGCATCGTCAAGTTCTTCACCGGCTCGGCCGTAAAGAGTTTCGAGGTCGTCTGCGAAGCCGGATTCCGCGTCGATGTCATCTCCAGGACATCAGTGGAGCTGGAACAGCACTCTCAACTTCTGGAAGTCCTGCTCCAGACGAATGTTGACGAGTCGGATTTTGAATATGCGTTCGTCGGCGCTGACGGCCAGCCTGCCTCGTGGGTTACGTTCGAGAAATTCGGAACCCGTGTGGGAGGTGTCTCGTTCGCCACATTCCAGGTGGAAGGCAACCCTTCCGCCGTGGAACGTGCCGGTGTCCTGTCCATCAGCGGGAAAGGGATCACCCGTCACATAAACGTCCTTCAGCATCTGAGAAGGTTCATAAATGTCAGTGTCCAGGGAGAGACCTCATTCGACATTGTCGAGTCCACACTCGGCCTCAGCGTGGAGGCCAGCATCCCTTACGAGTTCAGTATGAGCGACTGGATCAGCCTCGCTTCGGACGACGGCAAGGGTAATTACGTGTTCCGGATCGCCGAGAGCACGAAGACCCGCAGCGGATTCATAACCGTGTACAATCCGGATATGCCGCCATACACGCAGACCATCACCATCAAGCAGGTGAACTCCGCCCTCCCGGAGATTGACGCTCCGGACAACGTGTTCCGCCAGTGGCTGCTGGACAACGAGTGGATTACACCGGCCGACGGCAAGTATATCCTTACCGATGCCGGAATGGAACTCACATCGATGTCCTACACAGGCGGCAACATCAACTCATTCAAAGGCATAGAGAAGTTCGCCGCGTTGGAGTCCGTTTCCATCAAATCATCCACCGGCTGGAGCGCATCCAACTATGTTCTTGCCGATGAATATGATTTCAGCGAGCTCACCAATCTCAATTCACTTACTTTCGACTATGTTCCTGTCAAGAAGATCATTCTTGGAGACAATCCTGTGGAGACCATCAAAATCTCCTATCTTGCCGGATTCCTGAACTATGACAGGCCTTCTCCGGAATCATTCACAGTGTCGGGAACCCGTGTAAAGAGCATCGAAATCCCTCTTAACAGGGATGACGGGGTCGGATCAATGAGTGTGTACAACCGTCTTGAGACGGTCGATGTCTCCGGATGCCCCGCATTGACTTACCTCAACATCAAACGAGCGTTCAATTCCCGCTCCAAGTTCTCGCTGAAGAAAGTCATCATCTCGTCCGCCCAAAAGCAAAGGCTGGACTACGGTCTGCTGACCATCGATGTCCTTCCGTCCGTGAATCTGTCCGATGTGCTGGAAGTGGTTGACTGACAAAGTACACTGAATACGAGGGAGGGTGACCGAAGCGCTTTCGGTCACCCTCTCTCTCGTTTCATAATATTACCCCTCAAATTTCAGAAATTAAATCACTTGACCCAAAGTTTTGAGCAAAAAAATTCGCCATCTGGAGATTTACAGGAAGAAAAGCCCTCGCCCAGAAGTACTCCGCTTCCTGATCTGGCTAGGATATTCCTATATGCCCACTATGACCTCAAAATATACCCTAACGGCAGTATTCTCTTTTGAACCACGCCGAGAAAACAGGATCAGAGGTGAATATCATCTTGCCTTTCTTTTCAATCAACTCTTTCTCGATCAAAGCTTTCTGTATTCTGGTCACATTAGATTTCGCACCCAAGGAATATCTTGCAAGAATGTCCGATGATGTGAAGTTGGAATGAACCCCCTCGACAACAGCCTTAAGGAAATTCATCTGGTATGAAGTCAGAGATCCTATTTGCTCCATAAATAGAGACGATGTCTGGTGGAGCAGTTCCTCAAATGCGATATCTATGTCCGCATCAGACACAACCCTGTCTGCCTCAATCATAACATTCCAGGATAATTGCTGAACATACGATGAATAATTCTCCACAAGAACACATATCTTTTCCGCTTGGTTTCTTGTAATTGTCATCGAACAACTTACAAATCTGGAACAGATATAATCAACCCAATCCTCCGTAGGAATCCTGTCAAGGAAGATCATATCTCCGAACTGATAGAACGGCATACTTTTCTTTTGGAAAATCAAAAGAAAAGTATGC
>CAVKYA010000041.1:0-4345 GCA_963660255.1 Bacteroidaceae bacterium
CTATCAAGATGATGCGGTTCCAGGTGCGTTTAGTTTTTCACACCTGGGAGTGCGAGGTACCGGCAGAATGCCCTGTAATGAGGCTGCCGACTCGCAGGTGCGTGAATATATTCGCACCTGGAATGCCAACACGTTTGCTATTAAGATGATGCGGTTCCAGGTGCGCTTAGTTTTTCACACCTGGGAGTGCAAGGTACCGGCAGAATGCCCTATAATGAGGCTGCCGACTCGCAGGTGCGTGAATATATTCACACCTGGAATACCAACACGCTTGCTATCAAGACGATGCGGTTCCAGGTGCGTTTAGGTTTTCACACCTGGGAGTGCGAGGAGCCTACAGAATGCTCTGTAACGAAGCTGCAGACTCGCAGGTGCGTGAATATATTCGCACCTGGAACACAAACACTCTTGCTATCAAGCGGATGCGGTTCCAGGTGTGCGTGGTTTAGCACACCTGAGAGTGAGGGAGACCTATGTTATTTTGAGATAAGAAATGTACAGCAGACGGTGATGGTTATGGGTGATTTCGTTGTAGGAGAGGGGTGTGAGGAGGCTGACGGTAAGATCTTCGGGCTGTTTCGTTGACGAGAAGGAACACAGGGAAAAACACGAGAAAGGGCACGGGGAGGTGATCCGTGATTTCATTATGGAATTAGCGGAATCCTTTTCGGGAATCGGATTCATTTCACTAAATTTGTCTTGTCGGCTTTTGCCGAAGAGATAAAAAGACATAATTGATTACTTTAGGCTGACGACAATGATGGCTGTGATGCTTCCGTCAAGGAGGGCCGCAAAAGTTTCCAACAATGAAGACTTTGAAATCCACACAGTGATAGCATCGGAATCCGCACAACGTGGAACCGGCGACAATGTCAGCAACGCAGCATCCGAGCAGTGAGTCTAAAGTGAACAGAACAACAAACGAACACACTATGGCATTAAGACACAACAAGATATTCATAAGTGGGGCGGCGGTTTTGCTGACCCTGATTGGAGGGGCGGCGGCTTCAGGGACGGCGGCCGCGCAGACATATTCACAGCAAGACATTCATTTCAAGGCGCCGGGGGTGCCGAGGTTGGTGGTGTTCGCGGGGGACACGGTGCGGTTCAGCAGGAGCGACCTTTATGAGAGGATGGACCGGGAGCTGATCTCGTTCACGTATATGCACTCGAACTCGATTCTGATGCTCAAGAAGTCGGACCGCTACTTCAGGCAGGTGGAGCCGATCCTCAAGAAATATGGCGTGCCGGATGACCTGAAATACCTTATGGCGATCGAGAGCAACCTCAACCCGAAGGCATATTCATCGGCGGGAGCGGCGGGACTTTGGCAGTTCACCAAGACGACGGGGAAGGAATATGGTCTCGTGATCGACGGTGAGGTGGACGAGCGGTACAACATCGAGAAGGAGACTGAGGCGGCGTGCAAGTACCTGAAGCGGGCGTATGAGAAATATGGGGACTGGATGACGGTGGCGGCGAGCTACAACGCGGGGCAAGGTGGAATATCCCGCCGGCTGGAGAATCAGAGGCAGAAGTCGGCGCTGGATCTGTGGATGGTCGAGGAGACTTCGAGATATATGTTCAGGGTGCTGTCGGCGAAGATGTTCTTCGAGAACCCGGCGGCGTTCGGATTCAAGGTGGAGTCGTTCGAGAAGTACCCGTACTATTCACCTAAAGAGGTGGTTACGGTCAGCGGGAGCATCGCCAGTCTGGTGGATTTCGCGGAGGAACACGGGGTGACGTATTTCCAACTCAAGGAGGCTAATCTTTGGCTTCGGGACGACAAGCTGCTGAACAAGAGCGGGAGAAGCTACCAGATTGTGATTCCGAGCGGGAAGTAAGGTGGCGGGTGCTTCTGGTGTTCAGGGCGCTTCGACAGGCTCAGCGACCGAGGCGTTCCAAGCCGTAAAAACGTCAGAACCAGTCCAGTTCCAGAAGTGAGGCGAAATCGTCAATGAGATAATCCGCTCCGGAGTCGGCGAGTTCCTCACGGGTAGCGTTGCCGTAGGTCACCCCGCAGGTCTTGGCTCCGGCACGGCGGCCCATCAGGATGTCAAACGGCATATCCCCGACAACGAGGGTATCCCCTGCCCTGAAACCTAACTCCCTCAAAGTCAGAAGCACAGGCTCAGGATCCGGCTTGGCCTTCGTCACATTGTCGGCGCCGAGCACAAGTGAGATCTCCTTGTCAAAACCGAAAGTCCTGACAAAATCCATCAGCGAATGGTTGGAGCGGGACGAAGCGATCGACAGAGTGAACCCTCGCCGCCTCAACTCACGAAGCGTCTGAGTCACGTGCGGAAATACCGTCGGCACCAGCAATTTCTTGTTCTCCTCGAATATATCCCTGTAGGCTTCGGCACATTCATTCGCCTGATCCACAGTCAATGACGGGAATATACTCCTGAAGCTTTCGCCCAGAGGCAGCCCGATCGTCGCGGCGCAGACATCCTCATCAGCCACCGGCAGACACAGCTTCTCCATCGTCATCCGAAGCGTCTTGACAATGGTTTTCCGGGTGTCGCAAAGCGTGCCGTCAAAATCGAATATTACAAGTCCTGTGTTCATTTGCGGACAAAATTAACTCAAATTGTCGAATATTCAAGGCCGCGGCACAAAAATGGCTTCACTCCCCTACCGCGGACGAAGACTGATGTGCAATGAATATACCAGATCAACCTTTCCGCGACGTGCCAGTTTGGCAAACGAATAATTATATGCATAATTCATAAAAGTCAATGCTATGAATATCAAAGGAAAACTTTCCGGCGCGCTTTGCGCCATAGCTTCAACGCTTTCATTTCCTGTGCTCGGCTCAGCGGCGGAAACGCCGGGAACGGAGGGATGGTTCGATTTCACTCAAACAGAAGGATTTACGACAATGATGTCTGAAGGTTTTACGCCAATGGAGTCAATGGAATCTTTGGAGTCAAACACCTCATCAACGATGGACTGTATTATGACCGCCTTGCCAGTGGTGGACGATACGAACTTCTCTTTAACAGAGAACGGTTCTTCGATGACTTTGTCGGCGGCGGACGATCCGAACTCTTCGGCAGACAGCATCATCGGAAACTATCTCGTTGAGTTCAAAGGGGAAAAGAGCAAGGTCAAGATCTCAAAAGGGGCTGACGGAACCTACACAGCACAGATTTTCTGGGTGGAGAACCGTCTGGAGAAAGACGGGGCGGTACGCAAGGACAGCAAGAATCCAGACAAGTCACTGCGGAATGTGGACTGTGACAAGATCGTGATCTTCAAAGGGTTGAAGTACGACTCCTCGGCCAAGGCCTGGACAGGGACCAATATCTACGATCCAGTGCGAGGGCTCAACGCCAGCCTCAAGGCTTGGTTCAAGGACTCCAAGACGTTGGCATTGAAAGGATCCAAGATGGGATTCTCGGAGACGGTCACTTGGACACGGCTGTAGGACACGGTCAATAGACGAGAAAACTCCCCGTGCACTGTGGTGGTTCGACAAGCTCACCAACCGCACAGTGCACGGGGAGTTTTGTTTATCGGGATGTCGCTTAGACGGTCGCTTCGACAGGCTCAGCGACCGAAAGTCTTCTGTGACAGAATCTTTCCGACCATTAAAAGATTTATAGATCGGTCGCTGAGCCTGTCGAAGCGACTTCTAATAAAATATCAAAAAAGTTTTTCTATTCCTCCGGAAGGAACATCGGATCCCAAGCCGGGAGAAGGGTCGGCTTCTGATTGAGCATATTCATAACATCGGCAGGGACGTACTTCTTCTCAACCACAAGACGGAACATATAGTTGTCGAACCACTCGTCGGTCATAATGAGGTTGCCCTTGTAGCCAGAATCCGCGCCCCAACTGTTCTCAACCATCCACTTGACAGGCTTGCCATCCTTCAGATCCACGGCGATGAGGGTCATAGCGTGGGACGATCCGCTGGCGTGGGTCTGAACCCTCTGACGCTTGTCCATCGAGAATGTCGTTCCGAAAAGAGAGCCGTAATCGAAATTGTTCAGATCCAAGGTACCTTTCTGGCGGTCCATAAACTTGGCCACATCGCAGGAGAAGTACATCGCGGTGTTGTCCTTGATGGAAGCGATGGCCATCTCCTTGATCCTTTCGATCGGAAGGTTGATATAGAGCCAGTTCTGTCCGTCATAGACGTGACGGTCATAGTCGATCTCATAGACCTTGCCATATTCACGGGTAGGGTCGTTCATCACCATAATGTAGTTGTTCTCAAGATCCGCTCCGACATATTCATTGTAGAAAGATTGAGGGGTGTAGGTCTTGGCGCTGACGAAGTTGCCCTTGGAGTCGTAGCGGGTCCACTCGAACTCAACCGGCGGCTCGCCGAGGC
>CAVKYA010000041.1:4804-13263 GCA_963660255.1 Bacteroidaceae bacterium
CCTTGGTCTTCACCTCGTCGGAGAAGTGGGTGTCGATCATCGCGATGTTCTCGGAGTTGGCGGCGAGGACATTGATAGCGGCGGCGTTGAGGGCGTTGCGGACAGCCTTGTCGGAAGCCGTGCCTTCATAGCCTTTACGGATTTCGGTCAGCATCTCGGCGGAGATGCCTCCTTTGTTAGACTGTTTCTGGGCGAAAGCACTGGTTCCGCAGAGAACCAGAAGCGCAGACGCAAGGATAATTGTTCTTTTATTCATAAATATTCAAAGATTTGGGGTAAATTTAACGAAAATTTTCCGGAAAGCCGAAAGATTGCAAGAAGTTGTCCGATTTGGCGGACGGCTTCGATAAGACAGTTTTCAAGATGAAGAGTCGCTCAAAAATATTCCTGCTTGCAGTGTCAGTGCTGTCGCTCGCGGTGATCGATCTGGCCACCGGAGGAACTGGCATAGCCGGGCTGGACACGAGCATATTGATGAAACTCAGGCTTCCAAGGATGCTGACGGCGGTTCTTGCCGGGGCGAGTCTTTCCCTTGCGGGGCTTCAGATGCAGAGCGTGTTCCGCAATCCGCTCGCCGATCCGCACATTATGGGTGTGAGTGCGGGAGCTGGGACCGGTGCGGCGATGGCGACCCTTTTCATCGGCACTTCCCTACCCGCCGCACTATCTGGCCTCACTGTCGCCGCGGCGGCTTTCATCGGAGCGCTGCTGACTTCCATATTGGTTGTCGCCGTGGCATCCAAATTCCAGAGTGCCACCACTTTGCTCATCTTCGGCGTAATGCTGGGGTTCATCTTCAGCGCCGCGACCTCCATCCTTGAATATTCAGCCAACGCCGAGAGCCTAAAAGTTTTCTACAGCTGGTCGGCGGGAAGTTTCTCCGGAAGCAGGCCGGGTGAGGTCGCGGTGATCGCAGGAGCACTTCTCATAGGGACTGCGCTTACCTATATTAACAGCAAAGGACTGGACATAGCCCTTTTCGGGGATGAATATGCCAGACTGGCGGGTGCGGACATCTCCCGGATCAGAGGCATCTCGATGATCGGGAGCTGCCTTATGGCCGGAGCTGTGACGGCGTTCTGCGGGCCGCTGGGCTTTGTCGGAATCGTGGCGCCGCACATCGCCAGGGGCTTTCTCGGAACGTCTGTGCACGTGAAGGTAATTCCGGCGGTGATGCTCACGGGAGCGGGACTCTCGTTTGTCGCGGACATCCTTTCAAACGCCTTCCCCGCCCCCCTGCCGGTCGGAAGCACGATGGCACTGATCGGCATTCCGATCATTCTGGCAATCCTGATAAAAAGGAGGTGAATATGCTGAAAGCGAGCGAATTGATCATTGGCCACAGAGGCATCAAGGTCAGCGGGCCTCTGACTTTTGAATATCCAGACGGACAGTCCGTGATGCTCTGCGGGCCGAACGGCAGCGGAAAGAGCACGCTAATGAAGACTCTGTCTGGACTCCTGCCTCCCCTTTCGGGAGGTTTCTCGGCCGGGGGGTCGGTCGTGATGGTGCCCACACATATTCCCAAAGTCAAAGGATTCTCCGTCAGGGAGTTCATCCGCACGAGTCTGTTCTCGGCATCTGGGATGTTCAGGAAACTGAATGCGGATACGGAGCGTTCTATGGAAGAAGCGATCATAGCTCTGGAACTTGAGCGGCTGGCGGACAAGGACATCAGCCTAATTTCCGACGGAGAGTTTCAGAAGGCGTGCATCGCCACGGCATTGACCAGAAAGGCCAACGTGCTGCTCCTGGATGAGCCTACGGCTTTTCTGGACGTGGACAATCGGGTTATGGTCCTGCGCACCCTCCAGAATCTCTCGCACGACACTGGGATGACGGTGATCTTCTCGACACACGACATTTACGACGGGGCACGGTTCTCCGACGCTACACTCTCGCTCGGAAACTGACACATTAACCCACCCGAATCCCAAGCCGCCGAAACGGCCGTTTTCGTTAATCAATTAATTTACAGCATATTCCAGATTCCCGCTAGTCAAAATCAGAGGGCGGCATTTCAGAACTGACTGATAATCAGCAGGTGGCATTCCACCGGCTAATTGTCAGGCGGTTAGCGATCGGTCTCCGGAAGAAGTTTTGAAACCACGGAACATTTTATTATCTTTGTAAAAGACAGGGGCTGATACGGATGGACAACGAGCCTCTGACAAAATGTAAAGACAATGCCGGGAAAGATATTCTTCATAGACGGGCACGCACTGATCTTCAAGATGTATTATGCGTTCCTCAGAAGGCCGATGATCAACTCCAAGGGAGCCGATATGTCGATTCTTTACGGGTTCACCAAGTACATCCTCGAACTGCTCGCCCGGGAAAAGCCGGACTATCTGGCCGTGGCCTTCGACCCGCCGGGAGGCACGTTCAGGAACAAGATGTTTCCGGAGTACAAGGCCAACCGCAAGGAGACACCACAACTGGTCATCGATGCTCTCGAACCATTGATGGAGCTCTGCAAGGCTATGAATATCCCGACTTTGATGCTGAAAGGATTCGAGGCGGACGATGTGATCGGGTCTATGGCGAAACGCTGCGCCGGAGAAGGTTTGGATGTCTATATGGTGACTCCAGACAAAGATTACGGACAGTTGATCGAGCCGCACATCTGGCAGTACAAGCCAGGCAAGGCCGGCAACGACAACGAGATCATTGGTGTCAAGGAAATCTGTGAGAAGTACGGAATCCAGTCTCCTGGGCAGGTCATCGATATGCTGACCATCTGCGGGGACACGGCCGACAATGTGCCCGGTGTCAAGGGCGTGGGTGAGGTAGGAGCGAGTAAGCTGGTCGCCAAATTCGGTTCCGTCAAGGAGATCTACGAGCATCTGGACGAGCTGACACCTCGGCAGAAGGCACAGTTCGAGGATGCCAAGGATCACATCGGGCTCAGCCACGAGCTCGTCACCATCAAGACAGACATCGAGGTTGACATCCCTACCGAGGGGATGAAGGTCAATCAGGAATATGGTCCGGAATTGGCGGATCTCTTTGAGAAATATGAGTTTAACTCCCTCAACAGGTTCATCGGGCACGTCGGCGGAACCGAGAAAAAGCCCGATGCCGAGTTACCGGGAATCGTCAAGGTACGGCCAAGCGAAGTGGTCAAGGCTGCGGTGAAGGCCGGGATCTGCTCGGTCATCACGGAAGGAGCCGACGGGAGCATATTCACAAAAACAAGAAGGATCATTGTGGCGGCCCGCTCCGGGGAGAGGATTGTCGCGGCGGAAGGCGGTCTGCAGGAGTTCAGGGCACTGCTTGAGAATGAGGCGGTCGCGAAATGCGGCGACGACCTCAAGCGACAGATGAATATCCTCGCGGCGGGCGAAGTGACGCTTCAAGGAAGGCTGCACGACATCGCGCTGATGCACTATCTGATTGACCCGGAGAAGAGCCACAAGACCGACGTGCTGGCGCAAAGCATTCTGGGGGTGTCGATTGACGACGCTTCAGCGAAAGCCACTGTCCCTTCCACAGGTTCACTGTTCGAAGATATTCCGTCTGACGAGGTCTCTGTGGACAGAAGCAAGGAGGCAGCGGTGCTATTGTTGCTCCAGGAAAAGATACGCGAGACACTTGTGAACGCTTCGGTAGCCGACCTGTACGACACGATGGAGGAGCCGCTTCTGAAGGTTCTCTCCAAGATGGAGCGCAACGGAGTCAAGGTCGATCTCAACTCATTGAAGGATTTCACGGCACATCTACGCGAAGAGGTGACGGCACGGGAATCCAAGATCCGTGAGATGGCCGGAGAGCCGAGCCTCAACGTCTCCTCTCCGAAACAGATCGGAGAACTGCTGTTCGAGAAGCTGCACCTTTCCGACAAGCCGAAGAAAAACGCCAACGGGACATATTCAACGGAAGAATCCACCCTGCTGGATCTGGCGGAGAAGCATCCTATCATAGACGAGATACTTGAATACCGCGCTGTCAGGAAGTTGTTGTCCACCTACATTGAGCCGTTCCCTGGGTACATCGACCCTTCCGACGGTAAGGTGCACACAACCTTCAACCAGGCATTGACGGCGACGGGACGGTTGAGTTCCTCGAACCCGAACCTCCAGAATATTCCTATAAGATCGGAACAGGGCAAGGAGATCCGCAAGGCGTTCGTGCCGAGTACGCCTGACGGCCTGATTCTTTCGGCGGACTATTCACAGATCGAGCTGAGGATTATGGCGCACCTCAGTTGCGACCAGCATCTGATCAACGCCTTCAAGGACGGGATAGATGTCCACGCCGCGACCGCCGCGAAGATTTTCGGCATTCCTCACGAGCAGGTCACAGCCGACCAGAGGCGCATCGCCAAGACCGCCAATTTCGGGATTATGTACGGAATCTCGGCTTTCGGACTGGCACAACGGTTGAGAATAGGCCGCAAGGAGGCCCAGAAAATCATAGAAGACTACTTTGCGGGATTCCCGTCCATCCGCTCGTTCATCGAGGACACAAAGGCGGCGGCGAGGGAGACCGGCTACGTTGAGACCATCTTCGGGAGAAGAAGGTATATTCCTGACATCAATTCCAAGAACGGGACGCTGAGGGCTCTCGCCGAGAGGAACGCCGTGAACGCGCCGATCCAAGGCACGTCCGCCGACATCATCAAGATGGCGATGATCGAGGTGGACAAGAGTATGACACAGGCCGGGATGAAGAGCCGGATGGTTCTCCAGATCCACGACGAGCTTGTGTTTGACGCGGTTCCCGAGGAGATTGATGAACTTAGACAGATCGTCATTGACCGTATGGAAAATGTCGTGAAACTTTCAGTACCACTAACAGTTGAATGCAATTATGGGAAAAATTGGCTTGAAGCCCACTGATGAGCTGATCAATCTGGCCCAGAAGGGTAACGGACTTGCGTTTACCGCCCTTTGGGACCGCCACATCGAACAATTGAGGTCTTACATCAAGGCCCGTTTCAAGAATATAGACGACTATGCCGCCGATGACATCTGCAGCCGGAGCTTCGAGAAGGCTTTCCGACAGATTCTGAACTACGATCAGTACAAGAGCCGCTTCCTGACCTGGCTCTGCACGATAGCGAAGAACACTGCCCTGGACACTTTGGAGCAGGAGCAGAGGGTGCATCCGAAGAATCAGATCGTCTATCTTGACGACGAGAACAAGCCTTCAGGTGTCGAGGGGATTCCGGACCAGACGGAGGACGCTCTAAACTCCCTCATCAAGATCGAGAACGAGGAGGAGCACAACAAGTACATCGACCGTCTGCCGGACCTTTACAGGGAGATCGCCCGCAAGAGGCTGATCGAGGGGATGAAGTACAACGAGATAGCCGAGGCTCTCCAGATGGAGCTAAACACTGTCAAGACCCGCATCCGCCGCGCGAAGCAGATGATCGATGACCTCCGCAGGAAAGAGGAGGAAGGAATATGATGACGTTCGCCGATTTCGAGGCTTTTCTGAAGGCCTCGTTTCCGGATGTCACCACCGAGGCGTTGGAGCGGTTCCGCTTGATGGACAGCGGTTACCGTGACTGGAACGCCAAGATCAACGTCATCTCCCGCAAGGACATAGACGGCCTATACGACCACCACGTCCTCCACTCGCTTGCCATAGCCGAATATCTCCGTACGCAGCGTCCGGAGACATATTCATTGTTCACCGCACAGTCAACTGATTCGGTTTCCGCTGACTCGCCGGACTCCGCCACATCACCGATAGAAGCCGCACAGGTCGGATTAAAGGTTCTGGATCTCGGCACCGGCGGCGGCTTTCCGGGCATCCCTCTGGCCGTGATGTTCCCGAACGTGAAGTTCACACTATGCGATTCCGTCGGCAAGAAAACCATAGTAGCCAGAGAGATTGCGAATATGTTAGGCCTTGATAACGTGGAGATCGTCAATGCCCGCGCCGAGAGCCTTACCGAGAAGTTTGACTTTGTGGTCTCCCGCGCCGTAGCCTCCCTCACCGACTTCTACCCGTGGGTGAAGGGGAAATATTCCCACTCGATCCTCTACCTCAAAGGCGGTGACATAAACGAGGAGATCTGCGACCTGATGGCCCGCGAGCGTCTCCGCAAAGGCTCCGTCTCCACCTGGCCCGTCACACAATGGCTAACGGACCCGTACTTCGACGGCAAGTTCGTCATTGAAATCAGTCGATAGGAAAAATGTGGCAAAAGCGCGCAAAGTCGTTCCCCAAAATGTAAAAACAGGCAAAAAGTCATTCCCAAAAGTGTAATCGCCAAGCAGAGGATTACGCCGCAGGGTTCAAACAATACTAATAAGAAAAAGGGTTTCTGGAATCTTTACCGGAAACCCTTTTCCATTTAGCCAGACTGCGTGATTACAGACTCATTTCAAAATAAGGGCTCATATCACCACCTTTTATTCTCACGGTTCCAGTGTTAGGAGCCGCAAGAGCGCCTTTACCACTTGCCTGGGCGTTAACGACACAAGTAACCCTGACCTGCATAGTCTTGGTCGGCTTGGTCATCGTGAAAGTAAAGTCAAGTGGGAAATTGTCTGTATTGTTATGATTGATGTTGTACGTGATGTCCACATCATCAACTTTAGCTGTTGTTGTCTCAGACACCGGTTTCCACTCAGTGCCATCCAGATATTCAGCGAGGAAATACTTCATACCTGTACCTGAGGCCCTTGACACAAAGTATCCGTGAATCTTGGCTCCGGCAGGGATGCCTTCCTCATAATCAGCTGTGAACAGCCAGTAGTCTCCTGGCCAGCCACCCTTGATGAATGGCTCACCGGTTGAACCTGTCACGCGGGACGCGGCATTCTTGGTATCCAACTCATTCTTGTCAATCTGAACATAAGTAAGACGGCCTACTCCACCGTTGTTGGCAGGAATATACTGTCCTCCGTCACCGGCATTCTTATCAAAAGTTCCGTCAAGAGTGCCAAAGAGATCCTTGTAGGAATCCATAGTTGTGACATCAAGTTTCCAACGGGCAAGAACGATCACAGACGCGGTTTGAGTTACAGTAAGGTACGCATCGAGGTTCTCAGACGAATTGAATACCCTTACCAATCCAGTCCTGTTGTTCGGTGATGTGTTCTCGGAAAGTACAAGGCGTACATCAGAAGTCTCAACCAAAGCCCTGGTGGCAACGGTCTCCACTGAAATCCAGTCCGCACCCTCGACAACCTCAACCTGATATGGAACATTCGCCTGGACAGTGAATGTCTTCTCAGTCACGTCACCCTTAACCGTCAAGGAATTACCTCCGATGATGCTGATGAACGGAGAAAGAGTCTGACCGGCGGCGGACTGAACAACCGAAATCTTGCGGGTCGTGAGACCGGACTTGATGGTAATCTCAGCCTTACGGAGAGTGCTGAGTTCACTGGCGTCACAGGTCAATGTAACATTGGACTCTACGCCGGCGGCGCCTTCAGTCACGTCAAGATGAAGCCAGTTGGCGGAAGTTGAGATGGTGTAGTCAGCGTCAGCCTTAACGGTGAAAGAAACCGGAGCCTCAGGAGTGCCCTCAAAGGTGATGAGATCGTTCTCAACGCCACCTACTTCAATGTTGGTGTCAACCATATCGGAGGCGGAGACAACCTCAATGTCATCAACATAGTAGCGGAAGACGGAGTTGCTTTCAATCTCATTGCCAGGATGGAATGAGACTCTTGTCTCGGCCGTGGCGCCCACAACCTTGAACGTGACATCGTTCCAGAACATCTCATTTTCCTTCTGAGAGGATGAGACAGGGTCGCTGATCTTATCCTGACCAGCCTTTGTGACAATAGCGCCAGGACCTTCAGCGATCTCAAGGACAAGCTGCGTTCCGTCAATCTTGCCGGTTCCCTGCATCTGAGAGCACCACTTGAGAGAAACGAACAGGTCTGTGGACCCTTCAATCTTGAAGTTAGGAAGGACAAGACCGGAGGATTTACCTGTCGCACCATACTTGAAGTACCCTCTCTGGAGATAGATTGTCTTCAGACTTGGATTCAAATCAGTGTAGCCTCTTGCCCTGAGTTCGTCAAGAACCGGAATTCCTAAATTGACAAGAGTCGTGTAGATGTTGGCGCAGCCTTGAGCCGATGAGCTCACCTCACCCACACAATCAGAAATCTTCTTCGAGGCGTCAAGTGCAGCGTCAGACAGTTCCACGAATGGATCCAACCAGCTGAAATCATCCTTATAAGGGAGATCCTTTCCGACAATCTCAGCCTTGCCCAAATCCTCCGAAGCCACAGGAAGGATGGTGTGTCCCTGATTGCCAAGACCAAGATAATAGCCGGTGAACAGAGCGTTGTGATTGTTCAACCCGGAATAATCCTCAAGCGGATTATAGATGATTCCGATCTGCTTGCCATTGATAGAGAGCTTGTCTCCTGAAGCATAGGTGGCTGTCACTTTGATATATTCAACCTTGTCTGATGAATATGAGGCATCGGAAGTCACGTCCTTGGCGTCATCCGGATAGGTGACACTTCCTTCTGAAG
>CAVKYA010000042.1:0-13154 GCA_963660255.1 Bacteroidaceae bacterium
CACATTGGCTGAAAAACTGTTGTCTTAAGCATTGACTATTTCAATGGTCATCCCTAACTTGAACATAGGAAGGTACATAGCTATCAGCACGAAACCGACCACAACACCTATAAGCATAACCATAAGCGGCTCCAAAGTGCTGTTCAACTGCTTTACTTGATAGTTCAGTTCCTCGGAAGTGTCGTCCGCAAGAGTCTTAAGCATCCGGTCCAAAGCTCCGGTTTCTTCTCCGACACGAAGCATCACAAGGAACTTTTTGTCAAATAGTTCCGGATAACGTGAGAACGACTCACATAGCATAGAACCAGACTCAAGTTCAGAGCAGGAATCCTGCACAGCCTTACGGTAAGGGTATAGACGAAGAATCCCACCGACAAGATTCAAGGATGACAGTATCGGGACATCAGAGCCTATAAGAAGGCACATAATCCGGCAGAAACGGGACAGTTCCGCCTTCTTCAAAAGTCCTCCCAGCAGAGGAATACGCAAAATGAACTCCGAAGCCAACCTTTGATATTCATCAGTGCTTCCATAGAAATGTTTTATGACAAAAAATAAAGCAACAAGAGCCACAAAGGCAAAAAACAGCGACGGCACATAAGAAGACACTCCCATCAAAAAGCGCGTAAGCGTAGGAAGCTCCCCTCCCATTCTTGAATATACCTGCTCGAACATAGGCACGACAACCAGCAGCATAAAGCATAACACAATAGCCGCCACCGCAAGCGTGATGGCCGGATAACTCAAAGCGCTCACGAGAGTGCGTCTCTGTGCATCCCTCTTTTCATAATAGTCTGACAGAAAGGACAACGCCTCCATCAGCTTTCCGGACTCCTCTCCGATCCTTATGACACCGCAATCAATCTTGTCAAAATCTCCCGACTCTCTCATAGCTTCCCAAAGGCAACCTCCCGACACGACACGCCCGAGAATCTTTTCATAGATATTCCTGTCACTCCCTTTGGTGCTTTCTATCAACAAAGAAAACGATGAAGAGAAACTCAAGCCTGAATGCAATAAGACATACAATTGGGAGTAAAAAGCCTTTTTCTTCTTGTCGGACAGATGTTTGCTCAGTTCCATTTCTCACACACTCCTATTATTTCCCCGTTCTGAAAGAATCTGACACTGTCCCCAATGTCAATGCTGTCGCTACGCTCGGCAAGCATCTCATACCGCTCCAGCCTGCCCAAGTCCTCCCCGAAATCGCCCAAGGAGTATCTGGGCAACGCCATACGAAGCATATCCACCCCATCAAACACCAACAGCAGAAGAATGCCACCAAGCAGCATAGTGACAAGCAGCTCAGGAAGTGTACTTCCTTTAAATCTCATCTGTCTCATTTCTCAAATAACGATACTCTATTTTCTGTCCACCTTTCATCGTCGCTGTCACATTGACTTCAACAAGCCCCTCCATCTCTGACACATCCTTGCGAACCCATCGCATAGCACCCCAGGAATATTCACGTGATCCATCAGACATCACTACTGATGAATCACGAAACTCATTGAAACTCCGCTCCATCGCGAACCAATCAGGATCACTGATCTTATGAATATGAACCAACGCCTCCATAGCCATTCCAAAAACCAGAAGGAATATCAAAGAGGCCACAATGGTCTCCAAAAGTGTCGTGGCTTTAAGTCTCATTTTACTCTGATCAAATGTGTCTCATTTCCGAACTGAACCAGAATATGTTCCGGCTCGATCTCTACGACACGAACCTTCTCCAGCATCGCTCCTTTTGCAAGAGACACAACATCACCCTTGTTCTCGACAAGAGCCTTGACAGTTCCATCCTTTCCCTTTACCATACCTTTGTACTTTAGCGGAGGCATCTGCACAGGATGTTCAGGAATAGCGGCAACTTTCTTCTCCGGAACAATGGCCTTAGCGTTTCCAGACTCCAGAAAAGGATCTCGATAGTCCAGACGAAGGGAATCCTTTGGAATAGAATGAGTTTCCGACCTCTTTTCCGTTTTGACGCTTTCCGTGATTTTTGGACGAGTCAAATTCCAAATGCGGAATCCGACAAGCCCCCATACTGCCAAAACGGCTACAACCAAAGCGACCAGCAACAATTTCTTTCTCATCAAACTAAAAAACTTTCTTTATCTCACGTCTCCGATAAGGTCCCGTTAACAAAATCGGGAACGGAACCTCTTCTGAACGCCGGATGGAAACATTATTCAAAACGCCGGGATACTTGTACCCGTCTTTCTCGTAAAAACAGTCACCAATGTATGCCGCTCCATTGACAGCCCCTTCAAGTTCACACGCTCCATCCACATACAGAAGTCCATCTATCACGCTTCCGGCTTTCTGCCTAAGGCAAGGATATTCCAGTCTTGGATCGATCTTTCCATCATTAAGAACGGCAACGTAACCGCACACACGACTTTCCCCAGCCAATGAGACGAAAGGATGATCGGCTCCGTACACCAGCACTCCGGAAGGAGATTCAAGCCTGACGTTCCTGCCGACAGTCACAGTGTCAGTACAAAACAACTGCAAACTTCCGCGGAACCCTTCAGCGATTACTGCGGAACGAGCGAAAACAAGAATGCCGTTCACCTCCGAATCCGCCCCCAAGGTAAGCCTGTCCGCATACAGAATCCGATTGCCGCCAAGGTGGAATGTCTTGTCCCCGTCACGGGCATATACAAGAGAAGTCTGTTCCTGAAAACTACGATAGCCTTCCACATCATTAAGATGATACCAAGCCCTTCCGGCAAGATTTCGCAAAGAATCAAGATGGTCAAGAACCAAAGAGTCCACAGACGGGAGCCCTGAGGATGAGACAAATGACATCTCCGCAGGAATATGTTCACCAGAGAACGGAACGCCTGACAGGTCTGTGTAATTGATGCCGTTCAAAGACGCAAAGACAGGGCCGTCTATACTTGTCCGTCCGGCAATGGACAGAGCGCGTTTCCGGTCGCTGACCCAAAGGGCCGCTTTTGTGGAACTTTCCGAAAAACGTCCATATATCATCGAACGGCTGAACGGCAACGTTTTCTCCGAAGCCGTCATAACCTCGTAAAGCCCCCAAGTACAGACCTTTATTCCAACTTCCGGCTTAGCATCATCAAAAAGACACACGCCTATGGAATCAGCCCCACTTGCCAAAAGGCTGTCCACACAGTAAAGAGCCGACGCAGAATGCAAGTCCAGGACACTCTGTTTCCTCTTGTGATAGTTTGCGTAATACAATCTGTCCAAATCAACAAGTGAAAAGGCAAACAGTATCAGCAAAGCCATCAACACAGAGATGACCAACACGGTGGGAAGCGAGAAACCACGAAGATCTTGAATATTCCTACTCATCACCCACCAATTGAATCAAATCCAAATCCAATGTCACCAACGGCTCTTTTCCGGTCTTGTGAGAGAAACAGATGTCCGCCAATGAGATATCCGGCTGGTTTTCTAAAAGATGCACAACCTTGAGCAGCGGGATGAAACGTCCCTTCAATTGAAGTCTGGCACGGACTATGGAAAGTCCACCATCTGATTTTTCCACTGATGGAGCATATTCATTGATGACAACATCGTCCTTTCCAGCCAGAATCCCCTTGATCAGACAATCTCCGGCAAGACGGTTCTCGCCAGACACCACGAACCTCGGCGATGCGACAGAATCCGTTGCCTCGGATTTGGAAAGATGTCTGTATTCTCCATATAGCGACAATGTCTTTGAGAAAGTCGCAATCCAAAGAATTACAGGCAATCCGACAATCAAGGCCGTTAATTTCAGTGTCCCCGGAGTCAGTCTCATCGCATCATCCTAAAGTCAAATTGGTACAATGACGTTCCAGCCGGCTTGTCAATCGAGACAATCTCCAACAATGGAAAATCACGCTTGACAGCACTGGAATATTCCGTTATGTCTGACACCTCTTTTGCTGTGCCTTTGATTCTGAATCCGGAAGGATTAACAGACAATAATGTCAGTTGGATGCCATCCGGCACCACAGAGGCCAAAGCATCTATATCCGCCGATGACTTTGGCAGAGACATAGCCTTATAGTCAGCCAACATCTGACGCTGTTTCCCTGTAACTTCCCTTTCAGCCTTGGCCTCACGTTTGGATTCCTGCTGCGAAAGGCGCATCGCACTGACACGGCGATCCAAGTCAGAGAACAAAAAGAAGTTACAAAGGAGAGCCACCAACCAAAATCCCAGAACGGGAAGAAGCGTGCGATGGAATATACGACCGGTGACGACTTCGAGCATATCCGGCTCCTTGACAATCCGCTTCCAATCAATGGTTGACAGCATATTCTTCGCCTGTTCATCAGCCTCATAATGAGTCTCCCCTACAGCCACTCCTGCGACAAAAGAGACTTTCCGGTCATTCAATGACGATTCCACCACCGTTTTTCTGACATAGCAGACCTTGTCCGGGTACCTTGTCCAGTACAGGTCGTTGCTCCGCTTGATACGTGACAAGATTGGATCCGAATCATCACCGGCACGAGAAGACACATCCGTCCCGAAGACCGACATCACCACAATGTCCCCCTTTTCCGCCAGCCCATCCTGGATTACCGCAGTTCCTCCATTCACCTCAACCGGAAGGATTCTTTTACTTATCAGTCTCATAGCACAATGGTAGGCCTGATGAACACATTCAGTTTCTGCGTCTGCTTGGTTCTTGTGACATTTCCGCAGAACAATCGCAGGACAGGCACCCTTGCTATCCACGGAAGCCCTTTACTGCTGTCCTCAGTAAGATTCTTCTCGATGCCACCCAATAGGATCATCTCCCCATCCTTGACCTTGACAATGGAATTGAACCCACGTTTGGTCATTCCCGGAGGAGCTGTAAGGTCACCATTGTCACGCTCGGTAAACTCATCCTGATTCAGGTCAATCCTTATGGTTATCGTGCTGTCGGCACTCACAATAGGGGTCATATCAAGAATAAAACTCGCCTCCACATTCTTCCAGAGGTAAGATTCCGACTGGAGCGGATTCTGGGTTCCGATGATGTTGACCTGACTCTCCTTGTAATATTTCACCTCCCCGCTCTTCAACACAGCCTTATGGCCGTTCAAAGTTGAAAGTTTAGGAGTAGAACGGAGTGTGACCACCCCATCCTCTTCGAGCAATTTTAGATCCGCATAGAAATTAGGCCCGACCGGACCAAGATTGACAAGTCCTAAACCATTGAACGCATTGATCAGCCTGTTGATCTTGTCGGCACCCAACGAGACATCCACGCCTGGAGATAAAGTTCCGTAAGAGGCTCCTGACGCCTCTTTACCCTTTCCGAAAGTAACACCCGTTGACCGGCTCTTGCGGTCAAGCGCATCCACAATGATGACATCGATGGAAATCAGAGGAACACTCTTGTCTATGTCCCGCAGGTACTTTTCCAAAGCCTCCACATCAGGCTGCCCACCGCTGAGCACAAAACTGTTCTGATCCGGAAACACCTTGATCTCAATGTCTTTCTTCAATTGGGTGGGAATGATCTCGACCACATCATCGATAGTCCGGTACCGCATCTGGAACAATCTGACACAAAATGACGGAGCCGGAGTGTCGTCCACTGGAAAAAACGAGCCTTTGTCACGGCCACGCTCACCTATCATCCAAGTACCGGATTCATTTCTCGCACACCTCAAACCATTTGATGCCGAGATGTTCTCCATCATCTGATCAACACTCATTCCAACGCCGAAACCAGACACCTTCCGTTCCGACAACGATGGTGCGAACACGATGTTGTCGCCAGTCTCGGCTACCAGCCTGCGTGTCAAGGCATCCAACGTGCAGCCGGAGAAATCCATACAGAAAAGCCCGGAGGAGTCACGAGCGACGGTTATCTGCGGCAACGGCTCGGATGGCTGCCACGGAACGACTGTTAGGATTCCCGATTCCACTGTCAAGTCCAGACCACAATCCTTACAGCAAAGCAGCAACACATCCTTGACAGGAACCCGTTCCAGATTACAGGTGATCTGACCACGAATCTTGTCCAAGGAAAGATTCACATTAAGACTGTTTTCTATCGCTATGGTCTTCAACAAATCCGCTACAGAGAAATTAGTCACGGAAAGGTCAATTGGTTCATTGTAGCGGGCATCAACGGCCGCCAGACTGTCCAGACTCTCTCTGATTCTTCCCAAGCGGTCACCTCTTTGAGCGACCGCCACACGGCACACAAGCAAAGCTGACAGAAGGAATATTATTTGTCTTATTCTCATTGAACATCAATCAATTCATAAATGGAAGGATGTCATCAAGCGAAGTCAGGCCATCAGCGTACAACTCTATGGCTGAATCACGAAGAGTCTTGAGTCCACGTGACCTCAGAAGCTCGTCAACGTCTCCTCTCACCTCTTTCACCGCCTGACCGAGTTCTCCGTCAATCGGAATCACCTCATAGACTGCCCTACGTCCACTGTAACCAGTATAATAGCAATGCTCACATCCAGAAGCCGCATAGGTTCTTGTGTCCAAAGGCATTCCAAGCCGGTCCAACATTACCGGATCAGATACAGCCTCTTTCTTGCAATAAGGGCACAATGTGCGGACAAGACGTTGCGCCACACAAGCTACCAATGTTTCTGAAAGCAGATAAGGATGAATTCCCATATCCACAAGACGTGTAACACATCCCCAGGCACTATTAGTGTGAAGAGTTGAGAGCAGTAGATGTCCAGTAAGGGAACTGCGCACTGCCATCTCAGCCGTAGCCTCGTCACGAATCTCGCCAAGCATAATGATGTCCGGGTCCTGGCGCAGAAAAGTCCTGAGGGCCATCGGAAAGTCAAGGCCGATTTCCTCCTTCAACTGCACCTGATTCACGCCTTCCAAAGTGTACTCGACAGGATCTTCTATTGTGACGATGTTGTTGTCCCCTCGATTAAGCAGCTCCAGAGTCGCATAGAGTGTGGTACTCTTTCCGGATCCTGTAGGTCCGCTGATCAGGATCATCCCGTGAGGATGAGACACAGCCGCCAGATAGTCCTTGTACTGACGCTCATCAAGCCCAAGTTCGGAAAGAGAAAGATGCCTGTCGTTCATCGTAAGGAGACGCAGCACTATCTTCTCTCCGTATATCGTTGGAAGTATGGATGTTCGGATGTCGAAACGCACACCGCTTCCTTCGTATATTATGCGGCCATCCTGCGGAAGCCGTTTCTCGGAGATATCCAGATTAGACATAATCTTGATGCGGTTGACCAGCGACGTATAGGACGACTTGCGGATGACGTGCCGCTCCAGAAGTTTTCCATCAACACGGAAACGTATTCTGCACCGACGCTCGGATGGTTCCATATGGATGTCACTTGCCCGCATCCGGTACGCCTCCTCGATCAATGACGGGACATCCTCTATGACATCAGACACCGTGGCTTTAGACCGCACCCCTGCCTGTCTGTAATGAATCGCCAACAGACGGGACAAATCCTCAACCGGAATGTACCAGATAGCTATCTCCTTTCCAAACAAGATGTCCAAGTCACGAATGGCATCGGCATAGTCTCTGCCATCCTCGCCCAAACAGAGCAAGTGCCCTTCGGCATCCACATCATACGGAAGCAACCTGTAATAAGCAGCCTCTTCCGAAGTCAGCACCTGCAAGGCCTCGGTGCGCACAGTAATGCTGTTTAGATCAAACTCTCTACCTTCCATAAATCGCTCTGAAAAGTATGAATATGATAAAACAAGCTCCGAAAACAGTAACGAGAGGAATCCCCGTCAAACCAGGCTGCATCTTTCTGAACAGTGGCCAGGACAGCAATGCAAGAATGGCCGACACAATCAAAAACCTGAGATACCACTCTACTCTGAAAGTCGGTGTCAGCGCGGCAAGGAATATGACATCCCCTACACCAAGCATCTCCATCAACGATCGCTTCCGTATTTTTGAATATACCAGCAAAGATGCTCCCATCACCAAAAGGACAAAAAAGTTGCAGACAATATTGATCAACGCCACACGCCATCCTTCCTCAACCACTCCAGCCACAACAATGACCAGCCCGAAAGCCGACAGCCACCACGATGACACCGTTCGGTTCCTTGCATCCGAGACCATCATAACCGAGAGCGGGAATATGGAAAGCAACCCCAACATCGCATCAATCCTTCACGGTCTCCTTCAGGTTCTTGTCCTGATCAATCTCCCAGACGTTAAAGACACCGTCCTTGTCAAAGTCAACCACAGAGACCGCCTGAGCCTTAAAACCGTTCTCGCCTACCTCCACAACCTCGATGCGGTAATTGGCGTTTCCGCCATCCGTCACAAGGGCTGCCTGCTCAAACCCAAGTTCCTCCAAATCATCGGAATATCGCGAATAGGTGTAGAAATAACTCTTCTCCAACGAATGCAGGAAAGTAAGTTGCTGCTGTGCCTCCGTCGCCTTCGCCCTTGAGATCAGCGGCATCAGGTTAGGCATAGCCACCAGCACCAAAATCCCGATGATCACAAGGACAACCAACAACTCGGTCAACGAAAAAGCCCTCAAGGCCTTCCCTCTAAAAGTATTCCAGTTTAGGACATTCATAATTCACTCGTTTTAACCATAAAAACATTCTAACGATTTATGACTTTCTCATACGGCGGAAACATATGAATGTTTCTAATTGCCGTTGTTGGAGGGTAATATATTTTTCCTCTTAACGACTCAAGGTCCTCCGCACTCAAATCGTATCTTACCAGAATATTATAGCCATCACGGATTTCTTTCCACGAGTGACTCAACAAGGTGTCAATATGGAAAACAAACACTGACAAGGTATCAGAAGTCGTGTTAATCTTCAACGCCTTTGAAAAAGAACTTCCACCATACAGAATTACTTGATCCTCTTTAGGGTTAGATTTAACAGAGTCAACAATAGTATAGAACACTGGAGTTTCCGGCAGCAGAGTATCCGGATAACAAAACCCCGTAAAAAGGTCTGCGAAAAGAGCAACAACACCATAATCAGCATTGTTTTTTAACGACACCATAGAATCACCTTCAAAATCAATACATTTTGAAGCAAGAATAGGAATAAGTAATAAACTCAATATTAAATAATTCTTTTTCATCGCTTTTATTTATAAAGGATAATAGTCTGCTATTGTCCAAGGACTATTTGAATTCGGGTATGGGGAGAACCAATTAACGCCATAATTCGCACCAAAATATTTCGCCGCAAGCCTATTTGCCCTTCTTTCATATGGTTCATAGGAATGAGATGGTCTAAATCGTCCGATATTATGCGAGTTCTTAGCACTAATAATACTAGGAATTCCGACTGTAAACAGATATGCAAAGCCCCTTTTCCTGCCATCAATAGTATGGCCATATTCGTGCATATACATTGCATTAAGACGTGTGGCATAATAAGTAAAATCATCATCCATTATTTTGTCTTTAATATCCATATTACAATAGCTTCCCAATGTGATTCCTCGGCTATGTTTGGAATATTCATTCGTTGCAAAAGTCGCTCCTCCCAAATAATCGACTCGGTCTATTGATGAGCCAAATGCATTTCGGAATTGAGTGTAATCGTAGCCTAATCCAGTCTGTAGAGTTTCCCAAGTATGGCGTGAAACACCTTGCCAGATACTTTTAAAGAACGACGCATTCTCATCCAAATAGAAATTGCCTAAAAGTACTTTCATTGAGTTTCCCAAACCTTTCCAACCTTTATTAATCAAGCCTCCCGCCGCACCGACAACAGTGGATGTCACGTGCAGACCTTCTATACCAATAGCTCCATACTTCGCTATTTTTCCAACCGTCCCCAAGAAACCTGCCATATTCGACATCGCGCCTATTCCACACCATCCTGTATATGCCATCGCTCCGACAACAAAGCCTGCAGCCGCTCCAGACGCGAGATATTTAATCCAGTTCCAACCATCCAAATTATCACCACGCATCGCGTGCACCGTAAGATTCCCAAGACCGAATATCGCTGCTGTAATCCCTGCAACTGTCAATAAAGTGGTAAAAACAAATTCACCGCTCTCATCCGTATATCTAAGCGGATTATTCAATGCATAGGAGTAGCGGTTGAAGTTTTGGGTGAAATCCGGTGCCTGAACGTAAGGGTCAGGGCTGAGGAAACGACCAAGGAGAGGGTCGTAAAGACGGGCGTTCATATTGATCAGGCCGAACCAGGTCAAGTGCTCGTGACCGGTGAAACCACGGCCAAGGAACAGTTCCGGTTCCTCTCCGGACGCATAGATCTCAAGAGTCTCCGGATCACGAAGCCTACCCCACGGGTCATAGCTATACTCAGCCACAAGTGTCCCGTCCAGTGTCACGATGTGGGTTATGCTGCCAAGGTAGTCTCGACCTATGTTGTAGGCAACCCAGTCCCCTCCATTCTCACGCTGCAAAACCATAGGGGCGGAATAGGCATCACCACCAAGGTATAAACGCTCTTTCGTACCGCCAGAAGTCTGGTCATACTCATAACGATCGCCGACATAATACCGCGTCAGCAATGGTGTGGAGCCATCCGCGACATACATCTTCACACGTTTCCCTTCCCCATCATAGGTGAAAGCCGCACTCCTTCCACCTTCTGTCAGGATGGACGGACGACTGTAACAGGTGTAAGACACATTCTGGACACGTGATGGAATCAGATTATCAGACTCTGGATAAAGAGTGGTAATCTGGTATGGCCTCGATGTTGTTCCATACTCCATAATCCCGACACCATCCATCGAAGTGATATTGCCATTATTCGCATAAACGATGACTCTGTTCCCGATTGAAGTCAAGCGATTCAGGCTATCATAGCCAAACGATTCACTTATGCCATTATAGTTATCGTTACGACACAACAAGTTGCCATTAGCAGGATCAAACTCATATATGAAGTCCTGCAGTGTGCCACCAGCCATATCCCTATAAGTAGGGAAACCGAATTCCGTAAAGCCATATTCCCTGCTGATTCCACCGGATATTATCTCCGTTGTCATTCCAAAGTCATTCTCAGACACAAGGCGGCGTACTACTGTCCCGTCTTGAAGTGTTATGCCGACGTTATGGCCGTTTGCATAGGTAAAGTTCTCGGTCGTGATCACTCCACTCTGCGACTCATACTGTACACTCAACAGCACCCCTTGGTCGCCATAACAGAAATTCTTCCTGAGCCACTTTCCATCAGGAACAGTCTCACGAGATGACAACACACGATCAAAAGCGTCATAGGTATATTCCACGCCTGTGCCATTGGTCGATTGCTCGGAACTCAAGCGTCCATAAGTATCGTAAACATAATTTGTGTTGTACTCACCGGGACGCTCAACGGACGTGGTCCTGCCATACTTGTCCTTGTAGGTGACAACCGTACCATTCGGATTCGTATGGGTCTGCACAGAAGAACCATCACTATTCCACACACAAGAATCGATCTGGATTCCCGCGCTCGGATCTTCTATCTTTGTGCGACGGCCATAACCATCGTAAGAAAAAGATGTCACAACATTACCAGGAGCCGCGACCGATGACGGTTGACCATCATTACGCAAAGTGTAGGTTATGGTTCCTCCTGCATCGGAGATGCTGATCACATTACCGCTCGCGTCAGTGGTTCGTGTCGAAGTGATTCCATCTTTTACGGTGGTCACGCTCACACCATTGTAAGCCCAGGAAGAGTTTTTCCCGGAAGCCTCGACCAAACTGAGCGGACGACCATATTCATCATAAGAATATGTGTTCCAATAAGCGGCCTGAACATCACGGAATGGAAGCGAGATGCGGCTCACTTGCCCATTGGAATCATATTCTTTGTCCACATACTGCCATTGACCGTCAAAGCGTTTGATTCCGCCACGCAGATCCCTGCCAAGAGCATCATAATACGTGACACAATCGGGCTTATTTGTCTCTGTCTTGGTAACAGCATACAAGCCGCGGCCTCCCCAAGCAACATCTATTTGTGCCTCCGAGCCATCCGGATTCGTCGTTTTGACCAAATTTCCGAGGCCATCATAAGTGAACGATGTGACCCGACCGCGATAGTCTGTCTCCATTCCAGGATTGCCGAATTTATCATACCCGCCATAAGTGGTGGTATGACCCAAAGCATCTGTTTTCGACAAAATATAACGCCCGTTCTCGTCATAGACATAGGTGTCCCCCAAGAATTCCTCCGCACCATAAGAAGCGGTTTTCTCCGAAATCACATTGCCGTGGCTATCGTACTGCCAATGCGTCTCTGACACAAGGTTCGTCGCGTCATAATGTTTGAAAGCCAATAGAATTATTGTGTCTCTTGGTGAAATAGGTCCAAGATCCCCCTTTGAAAGACCAAATTCTCCCACATACTTCTTGCTTGTCAATGGTCTGAAAAGGTCATCATAGGTAGTGACAGAGCGCTCTTTCCAAGCCAATGAAGTTTTCCCCTCATCCCTCTTTGTCACACTCTCCTCTGTCACAATTCCAAGGACATATTTGGATAAGGTCACATTATGCTGATAGGTACGAGAAACCGTCTCCGTTTGAGAATCTCCCGAGCCAATCCTGTGGCTGGTCTGTACGGATTTCGGATAGTCATAGCTGTCATAAGTATAACTGACGGTTGTCTCGATTCCTGTCAAGACATCGGTCGAAACGCTCTTTGTCAAACGCGGATTCAGTTTACCATAGGTTGTGCTATTGTTATCGTAAGTGTTTATTGTTGTTGAATATGGTGCGTTCCACACAGACCTGTGACGAGCCTCGACCTTTGTGGCCACACCACGTTTTTCCGGGTCAAGCACCTGATCTACAATATCAACAACACTGCCTGTGTAGTCATAGGATCTTATCTTGGAGAAGCCACAGAAGCCAAGCCCTTTATTATGAACCACTCCATTATAATAACTGTAGTATTTGCTGAGATAGCGGGTTGATGGATTGTCGTCAGACTGGCACGCTTGCTCTCTGGAAAGAACATAAATAGGCAATGTCCGTTGCGCATAACCATCCGAATTAGTAACCGAAACAGAATTGTCTGTCCAATACAAGCTGTTCTCTGGAAGATAGGCGTATGTGTTATAGAGTGTCTTGCCAAAACTATCTACAGATTTTGTCAGATGACGCTCCTTTGGTGAAAGTGACGTGTATGAATATTCATACGCATAAAACCCGTCCACCTTGATGAAACTGCTCATTCCCGTATAATCCACGACATTAGCA
>CAVKYA010000043.1:0-8749 GCA_963660255.1 Bacteroidaceae bacterium
CAAGGACCAGCAGCGTCCTGCTCCACCGCTACGACATCCACGGCAAACTCCAGTCTCACCACAAGTTCAATGAGCACCAGACCGCCGAAATGATAAAGGAACGGATCCTTGGCGGACTGAACGTCGCGCTGATCAGCGATGCCGGCACACCAGGAATCTCAGACCCCGGATTTCTGCTTGCGAGAACCTGTGCCGCCGAAGGAATCGAAGTGCAGACACTTCCCGGAGCCACAGCCTGTATCCCGGCGATCGTCTCCTCCGGTCTGCCGTGCGACCGCTTCTGTTTCGAGGGATTCCTGCCAGTGAAGAAGGGCCGCCAAACCTTACTGAAAACCCTTGCGGAGGAGCCCAGAACGATGATTTTCTACGAATCACCTTACAGGTTGGTGAAAACACTCGACCAGTTCATTGAATATTTCGGCCCGGAACGCGAGTGCTCTGTGGCGCGGGAGATCTCCAAAATCCACGAGGAGCACAAGCGAGGAACGCTCGCGGAAGTGTCGGCGTGGTACAAGGAACACGAGCCCAAAGGTGAGATCGTCATCGTCGTCGCCGGCGCTCCGTCTGAGAAGAAAAAGCGGAAGAATAGTTAATGAATATGTCCGCTCAGTTCCAAAACAATCCTTTTTAACCAAGAATATTTTCTTATGACCTGAACCAGAATATTTTCCGAATATTATGAAAAACTTCAACTCCAACAAGGATGGCAAGAGGCCGTCCGCTTCATTCGTCGTCGGGGCCGTCGCCCTGTTGTTTCTCATTGTCGGTTACCAGGCGGCACTGTTCATCCACAAGGCCTCGGTCGCAAGGATCATCGCGAATTATGATGAGCCGGACACGGTGTTTGTTTACGCTTCGACGGACTCGGCTACCAATAGTGCGGCATACCGCCATTCTGTCGCTTCGACAAGCTCAGCGACCAGTCGGCTCAACGACCGTTCCTTGGTCACAGAGTCGGCCAAAGCTACATCACGGTTCAGGAAAAATTCAGATCATTCGCCTGCTGCGGAGGCGGTAAGACGGAACTACACACCGAGAAAGTACGAGAGCTTCCGCTTCGACCCGAACACGGTAAGCATTGACGACCTGATGCGGCTTGGATTCACACAGAAACAGGCACAGTCAATCGACAATTACCGTCAGAAAGGCGGACGATTCCGGCGCAAGAGCGATTTCGCGAAGTCTTACGTGGTGGAGGACTCTGTTTACAGAAGACTGGAAAAGTTCATCCATATTCCGAAGATAGACCTCAACTCGGCTGATTCAACGACATTTATGACGCTTCCGGGGATCGGTAAGTTCTTCGCCGGAAAGATGGTCTCATACCGCCAGGAACTGGGAGGATATTCCTACCCGGAACAGCTTATGGACATCTGGCATTTCGATCAGGAAAAGTTCGACAACCTGAAAGACCTCATCGAAGTGGACACGACCGCCACACAAGCATATTCATTATGGACACTACCGGAGAATGACCTCGCCGCACACCCTTACATCGGAAAACGGGCCGCAAGGGGAATCGTGATATTCAGAGAAAACTCGCCACGAGGTGAATGGAAGGTCGAGAATCTGATAGAGGCGGGAATATTGGAATCTGACAAAGGAGAGAAACTCGCCAGATGCCGCATCGCGGCTCCGTAAAGCAAAGTGTTTTTGGGGAATATCCTTAAGGAAGTCGCAAAAAAGGATATTTTTAGTGAATATTAACATATTCAAGGAAGAAAATATTTTGCTTTTTGCGGCAAAAGACTTAAATTTGCAGTCCGTTTTGGAAAATATAAAAAATAAGAAGATATGAAAAGGACATTTCAACCATCCAGACGCAAGCGCGTGAACAAGCACGGATTCCGTGAGAGAATGGCTACCGCCAACGGTCGCCGTGTACTCGCTTCCCGTCGCCGCCACGGACGCAAAAAGCTGACTGTATCATCTGAGGACAGATGGTAATCCGTCAGATACCGTTTAGGGCAGGTCGGTAAGGCCTGCCTTTTTTGTTTTCAGACAAACAAGCCGGGAAGCGATTTTTACCAGGAAATATCTAACAATGGACATAGACGAGAAATATATGACAGAGGCGCTGAAAGAGGCGCGTCTGGCGTTCGACGAGGATGAGATTCCGATCGGAGCGGTTGTGGTGTGCAGAGGCAGGATCATCGGCAAAGGTCATAATATGACCGAAAGGCTTCACGATCCGACAGCCCACGCCGAGATGATAGCGATCACGGCGGCGACTGAGGCGATGGGGGGGAAATATCTCAACGATTGCACGCTGTACGTCACAGTGGAGCCTTGCCCGATGTGTTCCGGAGCCCTTAACTGGGCACAGATCGGACGGATTGTCTATGGGGCTTTGGACCCGAAGAGAGGCTATTCGATGTTCACACCGTCCCTCCTTCATCCTAAGACAGAAGTCCAGGCCGGTGTACTTGCCGAAGAATGTTCGGCACTTATGCTGGACTTTTTCAGAGGCAAACGATAACTACCTTACGATTCCGCCGTACGACTCGCAGACTGCACGGTAACTTTCAAGATTACCGATGTCGTAACGCCGTCCTGGCATCTCCATCGCGTGCACGGGCGTTTGGGCTGAAAGCCAGGCGATGTAACTGCCTGGCGCATCAGTACCACAGCCGGCGGCGATTCCGGAAGGGATCAGGAGGGCATCCTTGCGGGTGTAATAGTAAAATGGAGGACAGCACCAATGCGAACGAGGCTCTGACGGCTTCTCGGCCATATTCAGGACCATATCATCCGGATCGACCTCGACGACTCCGCACTTGTGCAGCCGCTCATCTGACGGCTCGTAGTAACGCATAATGCAGGACGTGCCTTTGGAACGGGCATATTCAATAAACCCCACAAGACTGAAATCCAGAACGTTATCCCCTGCAATGACTAATATATCGTCGTCAAATGACATCGCTTCGATGACGAATTGAATATCCTTGACAGCACCAAGGCGGGTCTCGTTGGTTGAGGTTCCATCGTCAACGACCGAGATTTTGTCCTGGGGACGGGATGCGGCCCACTGCCGAAAATGCTCGGCGAACTTGTGGTTCGTCACCACGGCATATTCATCAACAAGCCCTGACGTACGGATGTCATCGACAAGCCAGTCCAAAATGGTTTTCCCTTTTACGTCAAGGAGCGGTTTCGGGAAATTCTCTGTCAGCGGATAAAGCCGTGTCGCATAGCCCGCCGCCAAAATCAAACACTTCATATCTTCACCCCGTCAGCGCTGTGACAGATGTAAGCCGAATAATGTCCCTTCAAATCAGGGAACTCGGCAAGATACTCTGTCTCAACCTTTTTGAATATGCTCTCCCGCATCGACGGATCTATTATCGCCATACAGCACCCCTTGAATCCGGCTCCGCTGAAACGTCCGCCATAGATGCCGTCCGTGCGGGTCATAATATCATATATCTTCTTGAGTTCAGGAGAGCCGGTCTCCCAGTTCTCGATCGAGGATCTGCCGCTCTCAAAACTCAAACTGCCATATTCATCGATGTCTCCCCTCCTCCAGGCTTCCGCACCGCGCTGGACACGGTCATATTCAGTGTACCAATGCTCCGCGCGCTTGCGCCAGTTATCCGGGAGGCGATCCGCGAATTTGTGATAGACCTCGACAGGAACATCCCGAAGATTGGTTTCGCCGAATTTACCGTAATCCATTCCGGCGTAGGCCTTTAGAGCGTAAGCGGCACTGCGGCACTCGTCCACACGCATATTGAATTTGCTTCCGGCGAGAGTGCGCTCCACTCCGCTGAAGAATATCGCTATGTCGTAAGGCTTCATCGCCGGAGAGGTCGGGATCAGCTCATAAGTGTCATCCTTTGTGTCAAGGTATAGAAGATGATCCTTCTTGGAATAGACCTCGCAGCTTTGGTCAAGCTTGCCGCAGGAGACACCGACATATTCATTCTCAGCGGCTTTTGCCGTCAGGATCAGTTCCTTGTCGGTCAGATGAAGGCCATTGACCGTGCACAAGGCTTTCAGGAAAGCGATTATGACCGCGGCGGAAGAGGACAGGCCTCCTATCGGAAGGGAGCCCTCTATCACTCCGCTCAACCCCACCCTCAACGGAAGAAGCGCCCCAAGCTGGACGGTCGCCCCTCGGAGATAATCGGCCCAATCGTTCTGCCTTTCCTCCGGGACGGCGTTGACGTGCCACTGGGCACGCTTGCGGAACTGAAGCGATGACAATTCTATGACACCATTCCTTTTCGGAGCAAAAGCGATGTGAATGCCTTTGTCTATGGCAAAACCGGTCACTTTCCCAAGTTGGTGGTCAGAGTGCGCCCCGATCGGGCAGACACGGTAAGGACAGAACGAGAGCCCTTCCGGCTCCCGTCCATAAATGTCCCTGAATTTCTGCTCGCAGGTCATAATCCTTTGATTTACTTAAGTCTTGCCTGAAGAGCCTTGCCCTGCTCCTCGTAACCAGGCTTGCCGAGAAGGGCGAACATATTCTTCTTGTAGGCCTCGACTCCCGGCTGGTTGAACGGATTCACGCCGAGAACATAGGCGCTGACACCACAGGCGAACTCGAAGAAATAGAACAGGCCGCCGAGATTGAAGGCGTTGATCTTTTCGATGGAAACCTCAAGCTGAGGAACACCGCCGTCAATGTGGGCGAGCTTCGTTCCGAGCTGAGCCATAGCGTTGCAATGCTCCACGTGCTGTCCGGCAAGGTAGTTGAGCTGATCAAGATTCTGCTCGTCGCTGCCGATCACAACCTCACGGTTGCTCTTCTCGATGTTGACCACGGTCTCGAACACGATCCTGTCACCGTCCTGGATGAACTGTCCCATAGAATGAAGATCGGTGGTGAAGTTCACGGAAGCCGGGAATATTCCCTTGAGGTCCTTGCCCTCGGACTCGCCGTAAAGCTGCTTCCACCATTCGCCAAGGTACTGGAACTTAGGATTGTAGGCGACCAGAATCTCAACTTTCTTTCCAAGTTTTGAATATAACAGGTTCCTCATCGCGGCGTACTGTACGGCAGGGTTCTCCTCGCCTTTGACAGCAAGGGCCTTCTCCATCTCGACAGCGCCGGCAAGCATCTCACGCACATCGAATCCGGCGAGGACGATAGGCAGGAGTCCGACAGGAGTGAGGACTGAGAAACGGCCTCCGACATTGTCCGGAACGACGAAGGTCCTGTAGCCTTCCTGGGTTGAGAGGGTCTTGAGGGCCCCTTTGTGGGCGTCGGTGATGGCCACGATCCTCTCGGAAGCATCCTTGTAATTCTTCTCGATGTATTCTTTCACGATTCTGAAAGCGACAGCCGGCTCGGTGGTGGTGCCTGATTTGGAGATGACCACGGTGGCTACATTCCTCTCGGCAACGAGATCCATCAGCTCGGCGAGATATTCCTCGGAAAGGTTGTTCCCGGCGAACACAACCTCAGGAGCGTCCTTCGCTCCGCCCAGCTGCTTGGCGAAATTGTGGGAAAGGGCCTCGATGGCGCAACGCGCTCCAAGGTACGATCCTCCGATACCGATTACAACAACCAGATTCACTCCTTTGGCCTTCCAATCGTCACGGATGGCCTCACACTCATTGATGAGCGAATCAGGTGTCTGTGAAGGCAGATGCTTCCATCCCAGAAAATCATTGCCGGCGCCTTTCTCGCTTTCAAGCACATCGAAAGCCTCCAAGGCCTTGCCGACATATTCCTTGTAATCCGCATCGTTTACAAAAGAGGAGCATCCTCCCAAATTCACTTTGACCATATTCTTCAAAATTAAGGTTAAACGTTCGTTTGAAGCGGCCTTGCGCGGCCACTTTCATACACAATCTGCAAAAATAACCATTTTCGGCTAAAAATCAAGCGGGTAGGTCGGGGATTTACTTCACTCAAGGAAGCATTATGTGATGAATATGCTCCTGTCGAGGCTGATTCACTTAATTAGTACAGGGAACGCACGCCATTATACCCACAAAAAAGTTAGAGGTAAGCTGACCCGAAAAGATCTGAGGCTTGAGACGAATTTTCCAAACGATTGGATTTGTGGTGACGGAATCCGGGGAGGGTGGTATATTTGCGGACATATTCAAAGATTGGATTTGTCATGAATGAAGGAATAGGTGAAAAGACAAAGAAGAGACTCGCTCAAAATAGCACAGAGACAATAGATTACCTTGTAGAGGGCTCCGGGGAGGTGACACTTGGCAAAGGGCGGAACGTCATTCCGGAGGTGGAGAAGGAGCCGCTTTGGAAGGCTTATCTGGAGAAGTTCAAGGATCCAATCATCATCATTCTGCTCGTAGCGCTGGGGCTTTCGCTGGGGGTGTCGGGGTACGAGATGGCATATTCGGGAAGGGACGCTTCCTGTCTGATCGAGCCGCTTGGGGTGCTGGTGGCGATACTTCTAGCTACGGGGATCGGGTTCATCTTCGAGGTCAAGGCCGAAAAGGAGTTCAAGATTCTGAACAAGGCTAAGGACGAGAGGCCCATCAAGGTGCTGCGGCTGAAAAAGGCCGGGGACAGGCATCCTCAGACTTACGAGATTCCTAAAAGTGATGTCTGCGTCGGAGATGTGATCGTGCTGGAGAACGGGGATGAGGTTCCGGCGGACGGGATACTGCTCAATGACAGAAATCTTACCCTTGACGAGTCGAACTTCACGGGCGAACCGTTCACGAAAAAGAGGACATTACCTGAAACCGACAAGGAAAGCACCTACCCTGAGAATTTCCTGCTGCGCGGGACAACGGTGATAGAAGGAAGCGCGACCTACAAAGTCACGGCGGTTGGCACGGACACTGAGGAAGGCAAAGGAGCAAGAATATTACAGGAAGAGGCGGATGTGGAGACTCCGCTGAACGCCCAGCTGAACCAGCTCGCCAAGTGGATCACCTACGCCAGCTACATCATCGCAGCGCTGATCGTGGTCGGCAGGATGAGCATATTCGTCCTCACGAACGATGCGGGGGCATATTCATTCATCGAGGTTTTCCGCGTCGCGCTCAATTCGCTGATGATCGCGGTGACGCTGATTGTCGTGGCGGTGCCGGAAGGGCTGCCGATGAGCGTGACGATCAGCCTTGCACTGAGTATGCGCAAGATGCTGAAAGAGAAGAATCTGGTGCGCAAGCTTCACGCCTGCGAGACCCTCGGGGCGACGACCGTCATCTGCACGGACAAGACCGGCACGCTGACAAAGAACAAGATGAGCGTGGTGGAATCCGAGTTCTGGGGTGTTGGTGAGAACTTCATCGCCGACTGCATCGCCGTGAACTCCACGGCGGCGCTGAACACTTCAGAGAAGGGAGAGCCACATACGATCGGCAACCCGACGGAGGGAGCGCTGCTGCTCTGGCTTCACAGCAAAGGCGTTGATTATTCCGAGCGCAGGAACGCCTACAAGATTCTGAACCAAGAAGCCTTCTCGACTGAAAGGAAGAAAATGAGCACGGAAGCTATTGACCCGGCGACCGGAAATGAATATCTTTTCGTGAAAGGCGCGCCGGAACTCCTGCTGGAGACTTCCGACATCATCGAAGGTGGCCCGTCAAAGGAAAGCGTGCTCGCCGCTCTGGCTAACTGGCAGTCAAAGGGAATGAGAACCTTGGGATTCGCGTTCAGGAATATGTCTGCGAAAGGCTCCAAAGTCATATTCATCGGCATTGTCGGCATAGCGGATCCGATCAGGGACGATGTGCGTCAAGCGATTGACACCTGCTCCGGTCACGCCGGGGTGAGGGTGATTATGGTGACCGGGGACAACGCCCTCACCGCCAGCGAGATAGCCCGTCAGGCCGGAATCATCAGTGAAAAAGAGAGCAATCCTCTGACAATCACCGGTTCCGAGTTCGCCGCCAAGAGTGATGAATATCTCAAAAGAGAGATTATCCCAACCCTTCGAGTTCTTTCCCGCGCCCGCCCCGAGGACAAAGTCAGGCTCGTCACCCTGCTTCAGGAGATGGGCGAGGTCGTGGCGGTCACCGGCGACGGAACGAACGACGCCCCGGCCCTGAAAAAGGCACAAGTCGGGCTTTCGATGGGTGACGGCACCGCAAGGGCGAAAGAGGCCAGTGACGTGACGATCATCGACAACTCGTTCTCCAGCATCAACAAAGGCATCCTATGGGGACGTTCCTTGTACTTGAACATCAAGCGTTTCATCCTGTTCCAGATGACGATAAACGTCTGCGCCTGCCTGATCGTGCTGTTAGGAGCGTTCATCGGACTGGACTCCCCTCTGACCGTCACGCAGATGCTTTGGGTTAACCTTATTATGGACACATTCGCGGCGATGGCCCTGTCGTCTATCCCGCCGGACAGCAAGGTGATGGACGATAAGCCACGAAGCCAAAAGAGCCACATCATCGACCGTCGGATGGGAAAGCGCATAATCTTTTCGGGAATATTCTTCTTCGCCTTTCTGGCTCTTCTTTGGCAGCTTCTCTGGCGAATGGACATCAGTTCCGTAGGAGACCTTCTCCATTGGAATGTCGTCGGAGAGTTTTTCAGCGGAGCGTTCTCGGCCCACACAAAGGCGCATCTCTCCGGTTATGAGCTGGGAGTGTTCTTCACGACATTCGTGCTGATCCAGTTCTGGAATCTGTTCAACGCCAGATATTTCAAGACCACTGGCAGTGTCCTTCAGGATATTCTTGATTTCTTCTTCAACCACAAGAGATTCAAGGCCTCAGCCTGCTACGGCTGCCTTTTGGTCGCCGGAATCATATTAATCGGTCAGTTCTTGATCGTCAACTGTTTCGGTGCCTTCTTCGAGGT
>CAVKYA010000043.1:8961-13022 GCA_963660255.1 Bacteroidaceae bacterium
CGGTCACTGAGCCTGTCGAAGTGACCCGGGGAAAGTCACACAACCTTCCAGCCGTCTATGCGGCGGTCTGCGGTGGAGAAGTTGACACCGATCTTGAATATCTTCCTGCCGTCATCAGCGAACGGCCGCGCGTAGCCCTTCTCCTCGATCTGGGCCAAGGCCTCGTCCGCGGTGGAATCGATCTTGATCTCGATGATGTAGATGAACTCCTTGGCCTGAATCAGGACATCTATGCGGCCGTTAGAGGTCGTGCGCTCAACCTCGACATATTCCCCCATCAGCTCAAATATTATGTACATAGCATACTGGAAATCCTTCTCGCAGTCGCCCTGAATCTGGTAGCTGGTCCTGGCGAAAAGAGCGTCGAGACGTTCCATCAGGCTCTCCGGCTTACCGGAGCGGATGTCGCGCGTCATTCTGGCTATGAGCACAGTAGGACTGTCCGCATTTGTCTGTGTGTAGTATGGCATAAGGAAGTTCAGGAATCCGTGCCTGACCTCAAGGTTCGGGAACCCAAGATGGTAGATCTGCAGATCCGGCTCGTAATCCTTGATGGTGAGGTAGCCGCTCTGGTAAAGAAGCGGGACTGGATTGAGAAAGGCTGAGTTGATGTCCGTCAGCAGAGCCGAGTCCGCCTCCTGATCAGAAAGGCGGGTGACATCATAGGAGGTTTCTCTCATTATCTTTATAAGGAACGATGGAGTGCCTGTCTCGAACCAGTACTCCTTGAACCTCATACTATCAAATGTGTTCAAGAGGCTAAACGGGTTATAGACGCCAACAGAATCCTCACTGAAATGATACCCATCATACATCAACGCCAACTTCTGACGGCACTCCTCATCTGAAAGGCCGTTGGCCTCGGCAAGTTCCTTCACACTTTCCTGAAAATACGTCGTAAGGTCGGTTTCAGAAACTCCGCAGATGTCCACGTAGCGTGGATCCATTGAGATGTCCTTGAGGTTGTTCAGTCCGCTGAACACGCTCATCTTCCCGATCTTGGTGACACCGGTAAGGAAGCCGAAACGGATGAACTCGTCCTTGGCCTTCATCACACTGTAGAAGCCCTGAAGTTCCTCACGGAACTTCTCCTGCAATTCCGGTCGAGTAAGGTTGTCGATGATCGGCTTGTCATATTCATCGATAAGGATGACAACCTGACGGCCGGTTTGGTTGCAGGCCCTCTCGATTATGTTGTCAAAGCGAATCGGGTTGGTTTTATACTGATTGACAATGCCGAATCTTGACTCCATTGCGTCAAGTTGTTTTTGCAGTTTTTCTTTCAACGATTCACTGTCAGAATAATTGGCACCGCCAAGATCGAAATGCAGCACCGGATATTCCGTCCAATCCTTCTCAAGCGAAGATATCGCCAACCCGTCAAAAAGTTCTTTTTTCCCTTGGAAATATGCATCCATCGTCGAGAGCAGCAGACTCTTGCCGAACCTCCGCGGGCGGCTCAGAAAGTAATATTGACTGCTTTTGGCAAGACTATAGATAAGGTCAGTCTTATCCACATAAACATATCCACCTTGGCGGATCTTCTCAAAGTTCTGTATTCCAATCGGGTAAAGCATACGCCAGTCCTTTTAGTTCATTCCATACAAAGGTAATAACTTTTTGTGAATATGAAGACATAAAAAACGCTCCCGCCTGAGGGGACAAGCGGGAGCGGAGTTAATCTATTGTTTATTAATCAAAGTGTTAACCTTCACGGCTTAATTTGAGACCGGGCGTATATTCAGCCCTTCGTAGCGCCATTCTGTAAGGCCCACCTGAGTACAATCACCATCTTGAGTATTAGTTGAAGTCCCCACATATAAAATATATGCATTTTTTTCACCCCAACTAGTTGAGCACCAGTAAAATTCCTGAGATTTAAAGAAGATGCTGTTCCCTTCATAACCAGGGATTTTACTTGTCACCGACATACATTTCTTCGCATCATCATATTTCCACTCAAAATTCTCTTTATTTAATAGTTTAGCGAACTCCTCCAAGGTTGGAGTACGCCAAGAGTCTCCCCAATTGGCTGCTGCGGCATCATCTGATGGTTCAAGAACGGTCTTGCCATCATCAAAATTGTACTTGGTAGAGTTCCCGTTATCGTACCATTTGTAATTCCCAAAAGAATAATAAGATTTCGTCTCCGTCTCGCCCCAGGCGAAAAGCGATCCGGCTTCCTCAGGAGTTGACGCGCCTATGTTGCAGGTGGCCCATTTCAAGCCGTCACCCATCTCGACATATTCGTGGCCATTGATCTCTTTCTTCGGATCCAAGCGGTCATCCACGACTTTAAGAGGAACGAAGCCGGATGAGATTTCCCAACCTTGCTCGGAATCCTCGATGAGAAGCTTCGCGTAAGTTGTATATGACCACGCGGCATCAAAGAATGTAGCCGAAGAGCTCTTGATGGCCTCAGCCGAAGCCTTGACCGCGATGACTCCGTTAGATTCTGACTTGATCTCCTTGACGGTAAGATCAAATGTCGTCCATTGGCCGCTTCCCCAGTCCACGTAGGCCTGCATCTTGACATTGGTTGTGTTCAATTTAGACACCAAACCGGCCGGGCGGATCTCAAACCTCATCCGGAATGCCATATCGTCCCTATACACATTATGCACACCGTCTGAATATTCAGGGCGATAGGTCACAGACTGAATCTTACTGTCCCCGCCCATCTCCTTCAGGGCCTCGTTCATCTTGTCAATAGCCGCTTTCACCTGGTCCTCACAGGATTTGATTCGGCTCTCCCAATCGCTGACAATCTTATCTATCCTGTCATTGACAGCATTGATCTCATTCGTCAGTTTGGTGTCAAGCCTGCCCTCAAGGGCCGAGATCGCATCATTAATGGCTTTCTCATACGCTGTCTTGATGTCAGCCTTGGCCTGTTCCAAATCGGATTCCAAGTCGGAAATCGCCTTGGCGTTGGCCTCGATGTTCTTCTCGGTCTCCGCCAAAGCCTCTTTCAGTTTGGTAATGTCGCCGGTGTTGGCGTCGATCAGACCTTTCAGAAGGGTCTTCTGGCCTTCAAGCTTGGTTTCGAGATCTGTCTTCTGAGCCGCAAGAGCAGCCTTTGTCTCCTCTATTGTCCAGTAAGCGGTGAGCTTCTCATTCACCCAAGACTTCATAGATTTCTCCAAGTCATCAATGGATGTCTTCAGATTGGCGGCCCAAGCCTTCTCCAATTCGTCACGGGTGGTGGAGATGGCGGTCGTGTAGGCGGCGGTGATGTCGGACACCTCTTTGTTGATTCTCGCATTCAGGCCGGAAACCTCATCGGCGATCTTGTCATTCAGGTCACTGACGGCCTTGTTCAAATCCTCGGTAAACTTCTTCGTAAGACGGGTCTCAAGGTCTGTAAGAGATTTCTTCAGGCCGCTGATCTCCGAGTTGATTCCCGCGATCTGCTCCACGATGCCGTTGTACTGCGCCAAAGTCGCGAACGTGACGGTCGCCCAGTCCTTGGTGCCTTTGATCTCTTTGTCAACATATTCCTTGAGGTCAGAGATTTTCTTCTCAAGTTCGGCATCCTTCTTCTGAAGATCCGCGATCGTGTTGTTTATGGTGGTCAGTTTGCCCTCGATCTCGGTCTTGGCGGACTCAAGGTTGGCAAGAATCTCACTCTTGGCGGTGTTGATCGCCGCGATGAGTTCCTCCTTGTTCTTCTTGTCGCTTGCCTGAAGCTCCTTAACGGCACTCTCAAGGTCTGATTTCACAGCGGCGATGCTTTTCTCGTTGTCAGAAATGGACTTGGCGAGATCGGCGGCCGTGCCTTCAAGAGATTTGATCATATCCTTGAGATCCTTGTCCGTCTGTTCCAATTTTGGAAGCGACTCGTTGATTTCTGTTATCTGTGATTCGATCGATTTTATCTGGTTGCTCTCGATCTCATCAATCCTCTGTTCAAGCCTCTTGATGTCAGAGTCGTAATCCGCGCAACCGGACACCACAAGGGCGATCACGCCGAAGAGGGCGGCAATATATTTTTTCATATTCATTGTGTTTATATTCATTAAGTTATTAATATTTTATTTTGTAATGTAAGTCACCCCTGT
>CAVKYA010000044.1:0-7666 GCA_963660255.1 Bacteroidaceae bacterium
TCCTCGCATACCTCTCAAAAAAGCAAGTGTCAAACTGGCTCATAATCTTTCTTTTCCCAAATATCGCAAATCCGCGTTATTTTTACAAATCCTGTTCCTCGTTGATACACTACATAATCTCTCAAACCATATTGGATTCGATGCCTCTTCTGATGAATTGGATCTATGAAATTGATCGTGGCAGTTAACTGTTTATGTGTTAATAAGATGAATGTACTATCTAGTGTTGCAAACTGTACTTGATGACACTGTCTGTCTATTGATTATCAGAATGTTATCTGCCACGATAATTACTCTCCATTGTTAATCTTTGCTTATCGGCACAATTTCACTACTTATGCTTGTGGAAGGTAGGCGCAGAACATAGCGATGTGGATTTGATAATTAAGGGATATTTAAAATTTTTTGAAATGATGACGAATAGGATGACTTTGCGGTTGTGAAAGAAAAGTGATGCGCTTGGATCCGTGATTTATAAACGATTGATAAACGGAAATATAGACTATCGTCTTTGGCAGTATTGAACTAAAGATGATAATTTAATAGATTGATTTATTGTTTGTTATGCATAACGGTGCGCTTTGATGATGGATGTGGTCGGTCAAGAATGCATTAATGTTATCGAACGCCAGCGAAAAAATCAAAAGTCAAATTTTGGTCCACCGTGCAAAATTTGGCTTTTGCCTTTTTTTCGCTGTCGCCAACACTGAATAACCGTTTGTATTTGCGGTGAATATTCAGTATTTTTGTATAGAAACAATTTTATTATGACAAACAAAGATTTTTGGCAGTCTATCCGCGAGGTCATTGACCGCGGCTTCTCCGTCGAAGGTCTTGCTAAACTGGAAGAGTATGCGGAACAATTCATTTCCGGGAGGCTTGTTTACAAACGATTTTCACCGACGGAGCAGTATGGCTGCATTGAGGGAGGTGCAAATAATGTCATTGCATCCATACTCGCGGGAGCAGAAGTTGACGCAGATCAATTCTCTGAGCAGACAGGCAGTTTCCAAAGAGAACAGCAATGCGGAAAGACGCAAGCTGAACGGATAGAAAACTGGGCACGAAAAGCGTCTTGCTGGATAGACAATGTTGATGATACCATTGTAAAAGTTCTTGGTGATCGCATCGCTGAGGGAGGAGAGGCACAAGTTTATGACAATGGTGTTTCTGTTGTGAAGACTATTGGTTTGGACTATTTTGTCCAACCGGTTTTGGCATTGGATCGGGTATCCCTTCATAACACTTATTTCCCTCAAACAAGAATGTCCGTCATAGGCTTTGGTCGAGATGATGATAGCTCTTTCAAAATTGTTGTTGAACAACCTTTTATACAGGGCAGTAGGATGTCCGATGAAGAAATTGCCGCTTATGCCAGTCATTTAGGCTTCTCATTGATTAACCATAATAACTGGACCTATGCCACAAAAGACATTTACCTTAGTGATCTGCACGATGAGAATGTCATCAAATCTGTAAGTGGAAACGTATATGTCGTTGATTGTGACATCCGTATTAATGTCCCGGATTTGGGAAGCGGTGGAAGTCGTAAATTAACGAATGAGGTAGAGTGGATAGATTGACAGTTTTGTATAACTGGAATGAAAACAGACAAGTACCTTGTGATCTAGTGATGAAGTGAATCGCATAATCTGTGTTTTGCAAACGGTTGATAAACGGGAATATAGGTTATTACCTTTAGTTGTACCGAACTAAATACGTTGGGCTAAAGGATTGATTTATACCTTATTATGTATAACGGCGCATTTGATGGTCAGTCAAGATCGCATAAATGTCAGCGAACGACAGCGAAAAAATCAAAAGTCAAATTTTGGTCCACCGTGCAAAATTTGGCTTTTGCCTTTTTTTCGCTGCCGCCAACACTCAAAGTCCTCTCAACACATCGTCACTTCGACAAGCTCAGTGACCGTAAGTTCGATGACCGATAGTGATATTTGGTTAGATTGTGAAGTGTATGTAATACATGACCAAACAATAGTGTAGCTACTCGTACCGGATGGCTTCGATCGGGTCAAGGTTGGAGGCTTTGCGGGCCGGATACCAACCGAAGAATATGCCGATTATCGTGCAGACAAGGAAGGAGATGATGATGCTCCAAGACTGGATGAGAATCGGGTAGGAGAGAACGGCCTTGACAATGTACGATGCCGCCACACCTAAGATCACCCCTAAGAGTCCACCGGTTATGCTGATCAGAGTGGCCTCGATAAGGAACTGGGCGAGGATGTCCCGGCCTTTGGCACCGATGCTCATCCTCAGGCCTATCTCCTTCGTCCTCTCGGTGACGGAGACGTACATTATATTCATAATACCTATGCCGCCTACGAGGAGGGATATTCCCGCGACCGCCGCCAGAAGGGTGGACATCATATCGCTGGTGCTTGTCATCATCGAGGAAAGTTCCTGCTGGGAACGGATGTTGAAATCATCGTCATCGGACTCCTTCAGTTTGTGGTTGGTGCGGAGGACATCGGTGATCTCGCTGATCGCCTCGTCGGTATATTCCTCACTCAGAGCGGAGCAGACGATTTCCTGAAGGTAGGTCACTGCGAGGATGCGCTTCATCACGGTGGTGTACGGGGTGATGATAAGGTTGTCCTGGTCCATACCCATACTGTTGTAGCCTTTGCTCTCCAGCACTCCGACGATGCGGAACGGGATGCTGCCGAAACGGATGACCTTGCCGACAGGATTCTCACCGTTGGTGAACAGCTGATCAATGACAGTCTTTCCCACGAGGCAGACCTTCGCCGCCGTCTTGATGTCCTGTTCCGAGAATATGTCTCCGTCCTGCACCTTGTAGCCCCTGATGTCAAGGAATTCCTCGTTGACACCATAAACCGAGGTCGGGGTGTTGTTGGCTCCATAGACGGCCTGACCGGAGGAATTGACGGAAGGGGAGACAAGCGCCACGTGCGAGCATTCCTTGCGGATGTCCTCGAAATCCTTGACCTTCAAGGTCTGCATATCATCGGCGCTGAGGCGGACACCTCCACGCATATCCTCTCCCGGATGGATCATAATCATATTGGAGCCCATCTCGCTGATCTCGGCCTGGATGCTCTTCTTGGAGCCTTGCCCGATGGCGAGCATCGTGATGACGGAGCCGACACCGATGATGATGCCGAGCATCGTCAGGAATCCTCTGAACTTGTTGTTGCCCAATGCTTTCAGGGCTATTCTGAATAAATTTCCGAAATTCATCGCAAAAATCTTTTATGAATATCCTGCCTCGTCGCAGGATGAAATCTGAATATATCAACAATCGTTCTCCACAGGTAGCTTTGCAAGAGCCTCAGCCGCGTCAAGAATATGCTCGTTCCGCACATCGCTCGTAACACGGCCGTCCCTTAAAGTGATAGTCCTTGTGCTGTAATTCACAATGTCAGGATTATGCGTCACGAATATGATCGTGCGCCCCTCGGAATGGAGTTTCTGGAACAAGACCAGAACCTCAAAGCTTGTGCGTGTGTCCAGGTTACCGGTCGCCTCGTCGGCGAGTATCACGGCCGGATCGTTCACAAGCGCCCTTGCGATGGCGACCCTCTGCATCTGACCGCCGGACATCTGGTTGCTCTTGTGCTCCAGCCTGTCACCTAAACCTACCGCCTTCAGAGCCTCCACAGACCGCTCGTACCTCTCTTTCTTTGAATATTTCGGATTGTACATCAGTGGTAGCTCCACGTTCTCGATGGCCGTGGTTTTCGCCAGAAGATTATAATTCTGGAACACGAAACCGATCTTGCGGTTCCTTAACGTTGCCCGCTCGTTCTTGTCCATCGTCCTGACTGAAACCCCATCGAGGTAATATTCACCGGAAGTCGGAGTGTCAAGGCATCCAAGAATATTCAGAAGCGTGGATTTGCCTGAACCTGAGGTTCCCACTATCGTGACGAACTCGCCCTCTTGGATGGTGAAGGACACGCCCCTCAGCGCGTGGACGGTCTCTTCACCGACAACGAAGTTTCGCCTTATGTCTTCAAGTTTGATAACGTCTTTCATAACTCTTTACTTTTTACCTCCACGAGGTCCTGGCGCGAACGGACTCCTTTCAGCCGTTTCCATCTTCTTTGGCGCATCTGCGGTGAGACCGATGACGACTTCCTCTCCATCATTCAACCCGTTGATGATTCCTGTCTTGTCACCGCTTGTGTGATCGGTAGTCACAGATTTAGGTGAGATTGAGTTCCCGTTCTTTACCCAGACAACCTTTTCAGACTCATCAGCGATGCCGTTCACCGTGATACCGATTCCTTTAAGCATCTCGGGATCAGGATTGAATCTCAGCGCCTTTGTCGGCACCGCAAGCACGTCTTTCTCTTCAAGAGTGTTGATGGTTACGTTGGCTGTAAGCCCCGGCTTAAGTTTCAGATCTGGATTAGGAGCCGTGATCACAACCTCGTAAGTCACAACATTTGAAGTCGTTGTGGCTTCCAGTCTGACTTGCTGAACCTTTCCGTTGAACACATCGTCCGGATAGGCATCAACGGTAAATGTGACGTTCTGTCCTTCCTTAACCTGACCGATGTCCGCCTCGTCCACGTCAGCGATCACCTGCATATCCGCGAGATCCTTCGCGATTGTGAACAGGGTAGGGGTTTCGAATCCCGCCGCGACAGTCTGGCCTTCCTCCACGGCCCTGCTGATGACAACCCCGTCAATAGGTGACGTGATCGTGGCGTAGCTCAGATTCCTTTTAACCTTCGTGAAAGAAGCCTGTGCCTGATTGTACGCATTCTTCGCGGTTTCGTATTGGTAGTACGAGGAATCATATTCAGAATCGCTGACCAACTCTTTGGAATGCAGGGTCTTGATGCGGTTATATTCCTTCTCTCTGTACTCGAATTCGGTTTTTGCGGCGGAGAGTTGCGCCTGTGAGGAGACGAGCTCTGCCTGAAGGTTCACCTTGTCCATTTCGGCGATGACCTGCCCGGCCTTGACGATGTCGTTGTAGTCCGCGTAGAGTCTGTCGATGATTCCGGACACCTGTGTGCCGACCTCCACTTTTGTGACAGGTTCGACAGTTCCCGTGGCGGTGACAGAGTTCGAGATGTCGATTCTTTCAGCCCTTGCTGTCTCAAGGGTAACGCTTTGCTTTCCGGTCGGACGGAAAATCAGCCAGAGAGCGACAGCGGCGCAGATTACGCCGACTGTGATCCATAAAGTCTTGGTTTTCATATTAATTGATTTTATAATTTCCTTGGTAAATGTCGAGTAACGCATTGTTCATCAACGCTGTGTATTTTGATTGGAGGAGCTGGACGCGGGCGTTCAGAAGATTGTTCCGGGCGGTGATCAGTTCCACGGTGTTCTTCATCCCGACATTGAACTGCTCGGTCGTGAGTTCATAGCTCTGCTCGGCGTATTTTTCCTGCTCCTTGGCGGAGGTGTACTTTGACTGAGCTGAAACCGCCTCCAGATAAGTGTCTTCAACTTCCTTGAGCAGAGCCTTTTCCACGCTCATTTGCTCCAGTCTGCTGTTGTCGGCCTCAATTTTCGCCTTGTTGACCGCGGTCTTGGCCCTTCTGCCCTGAAGAATAGGAATCTGAAGGCTCAGGCCGATGCTCTCGTTGAAGTTCTTCTCCAACTGGCTGCCGAAAGAGTCGCTTCCCCCTGACACATTCGTTGTTCCAAGACTTGCCGTAGCGGACAGGGTCGGGGAATATGCCGACTTGGCCTGTCTGATGCTGAGATCAGCCGCCAGGACGCTCAGTCCGGCTTTCTTTATCTCCGGCATAGATTCGAGAGCATTGGTATAGACTTCTTCCTTGCTTGGGAGCAGTCTCAAGACTCCAGCCTCGTCATCGGAAGGCTCCTCAAGTTCAATCTCGTCACTGACTCCGAGTTCCAAAAGCTGTTTGAGTTGCAGTCTGTAGTTGTCCAACGAAGCCTTCGCTGATGTGATCTGATAGAGGTCGCTGGCATATTGGCTTTCCAGCTGGGCGACATCGACCTTGCTGAGCTCCCCGGCGTTTCTCAGTTCAACCGCCCTGTCCAGCTGCGCCTTTGAGGCTTCGGCTGTGCTTTCGCTGACCGTTACGGCTTCGCTAGCATAGAGGCACTGCATATAGGCCTTCACGATGGAGATCACGACATCATTAGTGTTCTCTTCCACGGACAGTGAATCGACCGAGTTCTGCAAACGGCTTTGCTTCAGCGCCGTGCGAAGACTTCCTCCGCTGTAAAGCGTCATCCCTGCGTTCAATCCATAGTTCCCCGACCAGCTTGTGGCCTTGGACGTGCTATAGACATCGGATCCGACAACCGTGCTGTTCCCGCTTTCTGAGAACGGCCGGTTGGTAATTCCTTGACTCGTGGAGGCGCTTAAAGTCGGGAACATAGCCGCCTTGGCCTGATACGTGTCTTCAAGTCCTGCCAGGTGCGCGTTCCTGCTTTGACGCAGGGCGATGTTGTTCTCCACCGCATAGTCAATGCATTCCTGCAACGTCCATTTCTTTGTCTGAGCAGTGGTGGTCAGAGAGAAGACCGTCATTACTGTGATAATGATGATAACGTACTTTTTCATATTCATTGATGATCAAAATCTGGAGGCGAAAGTAGCCTTATGAAGGATTATATTCAACTCAAATCGACGAACGCCCGCATTTCATCGACGAAAATGATTATATTTGTCTTTCAGCCTTGGTGATGAGGCCTCACTTCGCAAATGGCAGCTGGCCTTGCGTGACTAATGAGCACTGAAATTAGTAATCAATGTATATGAAAATGAAGCTATCAAATCTGATCAGGAAGACCGCTCTCGCCGCGGCCTTGACCCTCGCTTCGGCGTCATTCGCCGGAGCGGAGTCCCGTTCCGACTGGAAGGCCCATTGGATCACTCATCCTTGGGTCCAGAGCACGACAAACACTTGGATTTCCTACCGCAAGGAAGTCAATGTGACCAAACGTCCGGACAAACTTGTCGCCAAGATCGCCGTGGACTCAAAATACTGGATGTGGATAAATGGCGAACTCGCTGTCTTCGAGGGAGGGCTCAAGCGTGGCCCGTTCCCGAACGGAACATATTACGATAAGGTTGACATCGCACCTTACCTCAAAGAGGGCGACAACACGATCGCGATCCTGCTCTGGCATTTCGGTAAGCAGGGTTTCAGCCACAACAGCAGCGGTCAGGCCGCGTTGATCTTCGAAGCGATTTCCCCGGAACTGGAAATCCTGTCCGACAAATCGTGGCTCTGCGTTCCAAATCCGGCCTACAGCAGCACGGATGCGCCGCACCCGAACTACCGACTCCCTGAAAGCAACATTCGCTTCGACGCGCGCAAAGAGCAGCAGGGATGGAATATGCCAGGCTTTGATGTGCGCCGAAAGATGCACGGGGCTGACAATGTGGACGAAATGGTGTGGCCTGCGATGGGTGAGCTTGTTGAACGCCCGATTCCGATGTGGAAGGATTACGGTCTTAAGGAATATGTCTCCGTACGTCAATCCAACGACACTGTTTACTGCAAGCTCCCTTACAACGCGCAGGTGACCCCTTATCTCAAGGTCGAGGCGAATGGGGGAGAGATGGTCCGGATAATGACCGACAACTACCGTGGCGGCAGCGAGAACAATGTCCGTGCGGAATACATCGCCAGAAAAGGTGTTCAGGAATATGAGAACCTCGGCTGGATGAACGGTC
>CAVKYA010000044.1:8493-12767 GCA_963660255.1 Bacteroidaceae bacterium
CTTAAAAAGGAATATCACGCCAGTCCTTATATGGAGAAGTACGTCCTTGAGGCTCTCTTCAAGATGGGACACGCCGACTTTGCCATCGAAAGGATGAAGTCCCGTTACGCCAAGATGCTCAAGTACGACTACACAACGCTGTTCGAGGGTTGGGGAATCGGCAGCGAGGGTTTCGGTGGCGGCACTATCAATCACGCTTGGAGTGGTGGCCCGCTGACTATTCTGAGCCAGAAGCTCTGCGGAATCGAGCCGACAGCCCCAGGCTTCAAGACTTTCGAGGTCAAGCCTCAGATGGGAACTTTGAAGACTGCTTCCGCCTCTCTTGAGACCCATTACGGAATGATCCGTGTCTCGCTCAGCAGGAAGTCCGCCAAGTCGCATTCCGCATCGCTTACGATCGAGGTTCCGGAAGGCACGACAGCGACAGTCACGGCTTCTAACGGTAAGCCGAAGACGATGACCGCAGGAACATATTCATTGAAAATCAAGGTTGACTGATGTTTGCGCATCGTTTGATTATCAGTGTGGCCGCGGGTGTTATGCTTGCGGCCACTGTGCTTTCGGCTCAGGAAGCTTGGAAGGCACGTTGGATCGGAAAGCAGGAGTGCCGCAGCGAGGCTAATTCGTGGCTTGCCTTCAAAAAGAAGGTGAAAGTCTCTGAAGTTCCGGATAGGATGGTGGCCAGAATCGCCGCAGACTCAAAGTATTGGCTGTGGATAAATGACTCTTTGGCTGTCTTTGAAGGTGGTCTGAAACGGGGGCCGTCTCCAGGCGACACCTATTATGACGAGATAGACATCGCTCCGTATATCCGCAAAGGAGAGAATTGTCTTTCGGTTCTGGTCTGGCATTTCGGCCGGAACGGATTCAGCCACGCCGACAGCGGAGTGGCCGGCCTGCTTTTCGAAGCGAAGGCTGCAGGACTTGAGATCATATCTGACAAGACCTGGGAAGCCACTGTGTATAAGGCTTATGGCACTGCCGGGGAGCCTGAGGCCAACTACAGACTTCCGGAGAGCAACATCAGCTTTGATGCAAGGAAAGATATCTCTGATTGGCGAAGTCCGTCGGCACCCCGTCTTGGTCGCGCGATGGAACTCCCTGTCATTGTGGGAGAACCTCCGTTCGGGAAGTTGGTCAAAAGGCCGATCCCGATGTGGAAACGCAGTGGCTTGATGGACTATCCTGAAGTGCGTCGCTCCGGAGACACTTTGATTTGTTCCCTGCCGTACAACGCCCAGATCACTCCGTATCTGAAAGTAAAGGCACCGGCCGGCAGCGCGATCAAGATGCAGACCGACCACTACAAGGTCGCCTTGGCCAAAACACAGTGCCTGTGGGCGGAATATATAACCAGAGATGGTGTTCAGGAATATGAAAGCCTCGGATGGCTGAATGGAGACAAGATGATGTACATTGTCCCGTCTGATGTGGAAGTGCTTGATGTCAAGTACCGTGAAACAGGCTATGACACAGAAATCACCGGCACATTCGAGTGCGATGACCCTTTCCTAAATGAATATTGGAGGAAGGCTGTCCGTACCCTTTACGTTTGTATGCGCGATACCTATATGGACTGTCCTGACAGAGAGAGGGCTCAATGGTGGGGTGATGAGGTGAACGAGCTCGGAATGGCTTTCTATTCATTGTCTCGTTCGTCCTGGAAGTTGGCTGAGAAAGGAATACATGAGCTGATGAACTGGCAACGCATCGATGGAGTTCTGTCCTCACCGGTTCCGGCGATGAACTATTCGGCGGAACTTCCGTCGCAGATGCTGGCCGCTTTGGGTTGGTACGGTTTCTATACTCAATATTTCTATTCAGATAACGACGCTTTCGTTCCGATTGTCTATGAGAGGATGAAAAAGTATCTGCATAAGGTTTGGAAATTGGACGAGAATGGACTGCCGATTTACCGAACAGGAGATTGGGATTGGCCGGACGCGGATTCTCCGGTCGATAGATACGCTCTGATGCCTTGTCTTTACTATCTTGCCTTGAAATCGGAACTGGAGTTCGCACGAATGCTTGGTTGCACGGACGATGTTACGATGATCGAATCCGTTATGACTCGGCTGAAGGATTCCTACAACAGATTGTACTGGACAGAAAACGGTTACCGTAGTCCATCGTACAACGATCGCACGGATGACAGGCCGCAGGCTATGGCCGTCCTTTCCGGAATCGCATCCGAAGAGAAATACCCTGTCATCTCTGAAATTTTGAGGACAACAGATATGGCATCTACCTATATGGAGAAATATATGGTTGAGGCTCTGTTTGTTATGGGACAGTCGTCCGCCGCTCTTGACAGGATGAAAAGAAGAATGGCGAGGATTATGGACGACAGAAGCTCGACCCTTTACGAGCATTGGAATTGGACGAATTCCAGCAACCACGCCTGGTCCGGAGCGAACATAATCCTGCTCGCTCAGAAAGTCTGTGGTGTCGCTCCTCTGACTCCCGGCTTCAAGACATTCTCTGTCCGCCCCCAGATGGGATGGCTTAAGCGTGCCTCCACCTCGTTTGAGACCAAATACGGCACGATCTGGGTCTCCATTACACGCAAATCCTCCAAATCAAGGACAGCTACACTCACGATAGATGTCCCGTCCGGAACCGAGGCACAGGTAGCGCTTCCGAATGCCAAAACATCGGTTTTGACATCCGGCCAACATACGTTGAATGTCAAGGCTGACTTTTAGAAGCTGTTTTGATTTTAGGTATCATTGCTGAAAATGTCAAACTTAGTTTGTATATTTATCAGCGATATGAAAATAATGTAATTCAAATATTAGATTTTATGACACTCAAAACTATTTTGGCAGCGGCGGCCGTCTCTTTGGCGGCCATTCTGCCGGTTTCGGCAAAGGATGTGACCTACAAGGTCGTTTCACCTGACGGCCACCTTTCAGCCACTGTTGTCGTGGGACAGGCTGTTTCATACTCGGTTTCAAGAGATGATGTCAACTTGATCGCCCCTTCGGAGATTTCTATGACTTTGTCAGACGGCATCGTGTTCGGAGAGAATGACAAGGTCCGCAAGGTTAAAAAGGCCACTGTGGATCAGAACCTTACGACAGTGGCCTACAAGAAGGCGCAGGTCCGTGACAACTACAATGAGATCACTCTCATATTCAAAGAATTCTCGCTTGCTTTCCGTGCCTATGACGAAGGAGTGGCCTATCGTTTCACAAGCTCTTTGAAGAATGATTCGAAGGTATTGGCCGAGAAGGCGCAGTTCAACTTCGCGAAGGACTGGGACGCTTATGTCCCTTATGTCAAGCAGCACACTGAAACACTTGAGAGTCAGTATTGGAACTCCTTTGAGAACACATATTCAATCCATCCGGTCTCTCAGTGGAACAAAGAGCGTCTGGCGTTCCTTCCGATCGCGGTTTCGGCGGAGGGAGGAATGAAAGTGCTCATCACTGAATCAGATTTGATGAACTATCCGGGAATGTACCTTTACAATGAAGGCGAAGCCACGACCCTTTCAGGACGTTTCGCACCATATCCTAAGACCGTGGAGCAAGGGGGACACAATATGCTTCAAGGCATTGTCAAGGAGCGTGAGGAATATATAGCCGCTTGCTCCGCTGGTGACTCCTTCCCTTGGAGGATCATTATGGTCTCCACCAATGACGCTGAGCTGGCGGTGAATGATATGGTCTGGAAACTCGGCACTCCTGCCGATCCAGCGAAGGATTTCAGTTGGGTGAAGCCCGGCAAGGTCGCTTGGGACTGGTGGAACGCCTGGAACCTCTACGGAGTCGATTTCCGCGCCGGCATCAACAACGACACCTACAAGTACTACATCGACTTCGCTCAGAAGCACGGCATTGAATATGTCATCCTCGATGAAGGCTGGGCTGTCAACCTTAAGGCCGACCTGATGCAGGTCATTCCTGAAATCGACCTCCCGATGCTTTGTGAATATGCCAAAGCGCACAACGTTGGACTCATCCTTTGGGCTGGCTACTACGCTTTTGACCGTGATATGGAGAATGTCTGCAAGCACTACTCCGAGATGGGAATCAAGGGCTTCAAGGTCGATTTTATGGATCGTGACGATCAGTATATGGTAGACTTCTTCCGTCGTTCGGCCGAAACCGCCGCGAAATATGGACTCCTGATTGATTTCCACGGAGCCTACAAGCCGGTCGGACTCAACCGCACCTATCCTAACGTGATCAATTATGAGGGTGTGCACGGCCTTGAGCAGATGAAGTGGAGCAAGCCTACGGTCGATCAGGTGACCTACGATGTCACGG
>CAVKYA010000045.1:0-7149 GCA_963660255.1 Bacteroidaceae bacterium
GTCACAGATAGGGTTCGGAGAATATGTCTTAAGTCGAATGTCATTTTAAGGTATCGTCCAATCATCGGATCCTGTCAATCTTCAGCTGCTGGATCTTGTACCGGTCACCGCAGTTGCTGACAAAGATCGTGACTTCAAAAACTTCTCCACCGGCGTTAAGATACCCCAAGGCATACTTGGAATTGGACCTTGATGCCGTGTGGCTGATCTCGAAAGAACGTGGAGTGTGATTGTCAAAGAAGGCCTTCAGGATCTGCTTCGCCTGATTCTTGCTTGAGTCATTGGTCGTGGACATTATCGTGATCTCCAGATTGTCAGCGAACCAGGCGGACAGCCTTTCCGCGTCACCCTGCCCCAGATATTTGGCTATCGGGACAAAGACATCGTAACTGTCGGAGGCGGCATTGGCGCCAACCCCGAACAGCAAAGCTGAAACCGCTATGAATATCCTTGCGAAAGCCCTCATAACGAAGCGTGTTTAGTTGCAAATACCGAGCCACTTTCTTATTTTTGCACCTATGAAAATCAGCTTGCTTACAGTCGGCAAGACCGACATCGGTTGGGTGCGGGAAGGTTTGGGGACATATTCATCCAGACTCTCCCATTATGTGCCGTTCAGCGTCATCGAGATTCCGGAGCTGAAAAACGTTTCCGCGCTCACCAAGGCGCAGATAAAAGACAAGGAAGGCGAGTTGATCCTGAAGATCGTCAAGCCGTCAGACAGGGTCATTCTTCTGGACGAGCGGGGCAAGGAGTACCGTTCAGTCGAGTTCGCCGGGGAAATCGAGCGGATGATGGCCGGCGGTGGCAAAGATATTGTATTCATCATCGGCGGAGCCTACGGCTTTTCCGACGCCGTCTATGCCAGAAGCGACGGGAAGATGTCCCTTTCAAGGATGACATTCTCGCACCAGATGGTCAGGACTATATTCACGGAACAGCTCTACAGGGCATTCACAATCATAAAAGGGGAACCTTACCACCACGAATGAGCAAAAGAAGGTTTGGCATACGAAGCTGCATAATCTGGGGATTTCTGGCGTTCGCCGTCATCCTCCTCGTCTTTTCGTTGTCCGTGAACAAGCTTCCGGGCAACACCGAAAGGGCGGCGGAGAAAATCAGCAGGACTGTCAGCAAAAGGATGCACATCCTTGATGAATATATCGGTTCGGCACTGTCGGCGGACCGCAGGGTATGGGCGGGACAGGACGATGTGCCTGAGGATATGGTCATCTACCGCTACATAGACGACACCCTCCAGTCCTGGAGCAACCAGTTTCCGGTCAGGAACGATGACATCGGATCCCGGATCGTGTTCCCGAGGCTCTCCAAGCCAAGGGAAAGCCTTTACTCTCCTCTCGCCGAGGTGACGCGCGAGGTCTCGTTCGTCAATTACGGCCAGAAATGGTATCTCGTCAAAGCCGAGGATCTTGGAGCCAGAAAGGTGATCGCCGGCCTTGAGATAGTGGACTCGATGTCGGACAAGAGTCCGAACGGGGTCAACAAAAGGCTTGGGCTCGGCAGGAACTACACGATCGTCCCGCTGTCGGAAAGCAGCGGATCGGCTGTGACCCTTGACGGAAGCCCGGTGTTCAAAATCGCAGCTGACTCAATGGCCGGGCGGTCTGTCACGGCTCATTCCACGATGATCTGGTTCGCCATCGTGTGCTTTGTCATATCGTCCTTGATGCACCTGTCCGGGAAACGGAGTCTCAAGCGCCTGATGCTTGTGCTGGCCGGCCTTCTGACGGTGATCACGGCGGCATATTTCTGGGGAGAGAACATCAAGAACAGTTCCAGGCTGTTCTCCCCTACCGTCTATGCGGACGGCCAGCTGTTCAATTCCCTGGGAGCCGTGCTGATAGCGTCTATGCTCATCGTGCTGTGCGTGTGCTGCATATTCGTGACCAGAAACGACATCTACAGACGGATACTCCGGTCACGGCACCGCAAGGGTACCCTGTGGACATACGCGATCACCATCTTCCTGCTGATGGCCGGTGTGCTTGCCTATGTCCACGTGATTTTCCGCAGCATCATACTCAACTCCAACATCTCTTTAGAGCTGTACAGACTCAATGATCTGAATATATTCAGTCTGATCGTCTATCTGATGCTAACCGGGCTGCTGCTGACCATTCCTCTGCTCACCCAGATGCTGATGCCAGCCTTGAAGAAACTGACTGGGATCAGGCACGATCTGTTCTCGGCCGGCGGCAGGGCAGTCACAGCGATAATATTCGCCGCCTACCTGGTGATTGTCGCCGGGACACTCGGTTTCCGCAAGGAAAAAGACAGGGTGAACGTCTGGGCCAACCGGCTCTCCATAGAAAGGGACATCAGTCTGGAGTTGGACCTTAAGCGTGTCGAGGACAAGATCGCGACAGACCAACTGATAGCGGGCCTGTCGGTTCTCAAGAACAGCAACAGTATCATTCTGAACAGGATAATCGAAAGTTACCTGTTCAGGGTCGCCCAGGACTATGATGTAATGGTGGATCTTTTCCCGGAAAGCGAGAAAGACCAGAAGGCATTCGCGTTTTTCACAAAAATGATTTCCGGAGGGACACCTATTTACGAAGGATCCAGATTCCGGTATATGCGTGACGCCAACGGGCACAGTCTGTACACCGGAAGTTTCGCATACTATAATTATGGAAGCGGGGTGACGATGATGCTTCTGCGTGTCTCGCCTAAGTCCAACCGCGAGAACAAGGGCTACGCCCGGATCCTGGGATATTCAGCTCCGGGTGACGTGCTCATTCCGGCAAGATATTCATACGCCAAATATTCCAACAAGACGCTTTCCTCCTACAAGGGGAACTATTCATATCCTACGATTGTGGACTCAGAGCTTGAGGAGGAGATAAACAATGCAGAGGACGGGGTTGTCAGGCTCAATGAATATACCCACTTCGTGAACAGGGTATCCGACAACGACCTTATCATCGTCTCCAGGCCGACCACCGAGAATTTCAATTACTTCGTTGCGTTCCTTCTTCTGACGCTGATCTTCTATTTCTGCCTTACACTTCTCACTCTCACACGAATACATCCAAGGAAGAGAGAGAGGAACTACTATAAATCCAGAATCAACTCGGCGATGATGCTCGCCTTGATAATGACTCTGATCGCCCTCGCTACAGTCAGCGTGCTGTTCGTATACAGAAGGAACAACGCCAATCTGAAGTCCTCTATGGCGGACAAGATCAACACGCTCCAGACCTTGCTTCAGGCAAGATGCCGTTTCGCCCAGGATTTCACGGACCTGAACACCCAGGAGGCGGCCAACCTGATCGAGGACATCAGCAACACGATGAAATCCGACATCACCCTCTACACCACAAGCGGCAAGGAATTCAGGTCAACCACACCGGAGGTGTTCGATATGATGCTTCTTGGGACAAGGATGAACCAGAAAGCATTCGAAAGCATCATCTACAAGAACAAGAGGTACTATATCGGACGGGAGGACGTCGGCTCCAAGCAGACATATTTCCTGTATGCGCCTGTGTTCAACGCGCAAGGCAGAATGATCGCCATAATGTGCTCCCCGTTCACCGACGAGAGTTTCGATTTCAAGTCAGAGGCAGTCCTGCACTCGCTCACCGTGATCACTGTGTTTATGATCCTTCTGCTGCTCGCCAGGTTCATAACCGCCACCGCCGTGGACAAGATGTTCAAGCCTCTCTCGGAAATGGGACGCAAGATGAACGAGGCCAGCATCAACAACCTTGAATATATCGTCTATGAAAGGGACGACGAGGTCGCCAGGCTTGTCCGGGCCTACAACCTGATGGTGCACGATCTGTACAACTCCACCAAGAAACTGACCCAGGCTGAGAGGGACAAGGCGTGGGCTACGATGGCTCGCCAGGTGGCTCACGAGATCAAGAACCCGCTCACCCCTATAAAACTTCAGATCCAGAGGCTTATCCGCTTGAAGAAGAACGGGAATCCAATCTGGGTTGACAGGTTCGACGAGATTTCCGAAGAGGTCCTCAGGCAGATAGACTTGCTGGCCGACACCGCCAACGAGTTCTCCACGTTCGCCAAACTCTACACGGAGGAGCCGGTTGAGATTGACCTGGACAGGCTGCTGAAAGAGGAAATCGATCTGTTCGACAGCAGGGAGAACATCAGGTTTTCATATATGGGACTTGACAACGCCACGGTGAACGGGCCGAAGCCTCAACTGACACGGGTGTTCGTCAACCTCATCAACAACGCCGTGCAGGCGATCGAGAACGCGCAGACAGAGGCAACGGAAAAAGGAGAGGAGCCATTCATCGGCAGGATTGTGGTCTCCCTGAGGCTCTCCGGCAAGGATGGTTACTATGACATCGTGTTTGAGGACAACGGCCCTGGAGTCTCGGACGAGAACAGAGCCAAGCTTTTCACTCCAAACTTCACGACAAAGAGCAACGGAACCGGTCTCGGACTGTCAATCTGCAGGAGCATCCTTGAGAAATGCAACGGCGAGATCTTCTACTCAAAGTCATTCGCCCTCAAGGGAGCCTGCTTCACCGTCCGCTTCCCGAAAAATCAGGCCTGACTTCGCAATATAAATTAATATGATCGTGTCAGAAAACAAGAAGTAAAGCGCAAAGGATCAAAGCGCCGGCCAGGATAATGTCAATAAGACGGCCATATTTTTCGGTCAGGTTGTTCAGCCACGAACCGGCCACAAGCCAGACAAGATTCGCCACCGGCCCCGCAAGAACCAGCATCACCGCCACTTTGGCAAGTTCCATAAAAGAGTTTGAATATGGCAGCACGAAGGTGCTGAGGGCGGTAAAGCAGAACATCCATACCTTGGCGTTGGTAAGCTCTATGACAAAACCCGTCCAGAATGTGCAGGACTTGGCCATCTCGTCCTTAGGCTTGCCGGAACGTATGATGATCATCACCGCAAGGCAGACCATATAGAGAGCGCCGGCATAGGCAAGCCACTTGGCGTACTGTCCAAGAAAATCACCAAGGTAATGCGTGATCAGAAGGATTGCTGTGTCGATCACGGCGAATCCTCCCAGGAATCCCCACCATATCCTCATCGCGTTCCGCCTTCCGAAGTGGATTCCGGAATGGAAAGCGCACAGATTGGATGGCCCCGGAGTGTAACCCAGAGCCAGAATGTAGAGCAGAAGCGACGGAAGCATCTGATGAGGCATATTCAGTGCTATTTAAGTCTGACTTCAACAAACAGAGGCAGATGGTCCGAAGCGTGGGTGACGTCTCCGTTCCTGAACTGCGTGCAGACCTCTGACTTCAGGACTTTCACCTTCGCTCCGTTGTTCAGAAGCATAATGTAGTCAATGCAGGCGACCGGTTTGTCAGACGGGAAGGTAGGATCCAATTTTGAAAGGATTGTCCAATCCTTAAGCAGAACCTTGATCGGATTGCTGTCCGGATCCGAATTCAAATCCCCGCACAGGAACACAGGCTTTCCGCTTTCTGAATATCTCGCCTTCAAAGTCTCACTTATCTGACGTGCCTGATCCGTGCGCGCCGCATCTGAGACGTGGTCAAGGTGGGTTGAGGCGAAGACATAGCGTTTTGTCTCCACAACCACGCAGACGCGAGGCTCCGCGCCGACCCCAAGCGGCATATTGATGGCATATTCATCAATCACTTTTTCTTTGGTAACCAGCCCCTCTCCGTAGGAACCTCCCACATAAGGCATCGCTCCGCGGTAGGCATAATGCCATTCCTCACCAAGACATTCTGCCAAATGCTTTGTCTGATAGACGTTGTGCCGACGGTTACAGCTGTCCTGCTCGTTGATGGCCACCGACCGCGCGCCTTTCTCCCTGATCATCGCCGCCACCTCCGGAGCGCTGTCGTCAGTATACTTGGAAAACACACCGACATTGTAAGTCATAAGCTTAACGGATGAACATCCGCACGGCAAGAGGCAGCAAGCCGCCGCCACACAAAAAATCCGGCTGAAAGATAGTCTCATAACAAATGATGAATTAACATACTAAAATAGTCAGAATATTCCACATCTCCAAATAACGCAAAAGAGACGGTGTGGGAGGCCACGTGATGGTAGTGGCTGTATTAGCTAAAACAAAAAGTGGACAAACGCAAAAGAGACCCGCCGTCGTGGCGAGTCTCTCTTGTAGCCCCAATAGGAATCGAACCTATATTTAAGGTTTAGGAAACCTCCGTTCTATCCGTTGAACTATGGGACCATTAGTTTTCTACCGAAGAGACTACTCCGCGCTCTTCTCGATGATCTGACGTCCTCTGTAGTAACCGCACTCAGGGCAAATGTGATGATACATCACTGTTGCGCCGCAGTTAGGGCAGGTAGCGAGAGTAGGAACCGGAGCGAAATCGTGCGTCCTTCTCTTGTCTCTTCTCTGCTTGGAGACTTTGTGTTTCGGATGTGCCATAGTTAATTATTCTTTAATTTATTATTTCACTTTATCCATCAGATCCTTCAGTGACGCGAACGGCAATGAAGCATCCTTGCCTTGGGAATCATCCCCTTGCCCGTCTTCAGAACTCAGATACCTAAGCGCGTCAGGATTGCACTCTCCGTCAGGATGAACCCTCTGGACCGGAAGCGACAGGCAGACATAGTCATAGACTATCTGACCAAGATTAAGATCCGCATCCGATTCCGGAAGCCAGACAATCTCCCTCTCCCCTTCCTCGGCATCGCTGCTGTCAGCCGGTTCCTGACCGAACTTGACGCTCAGACGGAATCCTGTCTCAACAGGAAGCCTCAACTCCTCAAGGCATCTGTCGCATGCGACAGTAACTTCACCGTCCACATCGCAGTCTATCCCGATGAAACGTCCAGACTTCTCCGCAAAGACCTCAACATCAAGATCCGCCGCAAGAATCTCCGAATTCTCAAAACGCTCAAAGAACTCCTTCCCCGCCCGCCAACGGAACTCAGTCCGTCCTTGGGCCAATCCATTTATTGGAACTATAAAATTCTCTTCCATCGATCCGGTAAACAGATTAAGGGTTGCAAAGGTATAAAAAATTTTCCGAATATAAAATCTTTTCGTGAATAGTTTGACTATTCGTCATCACCAGAGTTGCCGGAACGCTTCCTGTCCATCGGATCAAGAAGGATCTTGCGCATCCTCAGATGGTGCGGAGTCACCTCCACAAGCTCGTCTTCACGAA
>CAVKYA010000045.1:7878-12681 GCA_963660255.1 Bacteroidaceae bacterium
TCACGAACTTGCCGTCCTTTCCGAAGAACGGGGAGTTGTTGATCGTGAAGAGCATGCTCATCGTAGGCTCGTCGATGGAGATCGGAGGAAGCGCCTCCGGATTCTCGCTGTCAGCGATCGTGTCACCGATCTCGAATCCGTCAATGCCGACCACAGCGCAGATGTCACCGCACTGGACGCTGTCCACATTCGCCTTTCCAAGACCGTCGAAGACCATGAGCTGCTTGACCTTATGTTTCTCCACGACGTCATATCTCTTGCAAAGACTGACCTGCTGGCCGGTCTTGAGCTCGCCGCGTGTAAGCTTGCCGACGGCTATACGTCCCACGTATGGGGAATATTCAAGCGAGGTGACCTGAAGCTGAGGAGTACCCTCAACCATCTTCGGAGCAGGAATCTCGGCGAGGATGGCGTCCAGAAGAGGAGTGATGTCCGAAGTAGGGCTCTTCCAGTCCTCCGACATCCAGCCCTGCTTGGCGCTGCCGAAAATCGTCTTGAAATCAAGCTGTTCGTCCGTGGCGTTCAGGGAGCACATCAGGTCGAACACCTCCTCCTGAACCTCGTCAGGGCGGCAGTTCGGCTTGTCCACCTTGTTCACGACCACAATCGGCTTCTTGCCCAATTCAAGGGCTTTTTGAAGCACGAAGCGGGTCTGAGGCATACAGCCCTCGAAGGCATCGACAAGCAGGAGCACGCCGTCCGCCATATTCAGAACCCTTTCCACCTCACCTCCGAAGTCGCTATGGCCCGGGGTGTCTATAATATTGATCTTGACACCGTTGTAGGTGACAGACACGTTTTTCGCGAGGATGGTGATACCTCTTTCCCTCTCGATGTCATTGTTGTCGAGAATCAACTGGCCAAGATTCTCAGGCTGACGCACCAGATTGGCCTGGTAGATCATCCTGTCCACAAGGGTCGTCTTGCCGTGATCGACGTGCGCGATGAGCGCGATGTTCCTAATATCTTGCATATACCGTTAAAAAATCTTGCAAAATTACGGATTTTCAACGGAAAACCGAATAATTGCAAGATGTTTTTTTACTTTTCGGTCGCTGAGCCTGTCGAAGCGACTTTATCACCAATTATCCGTCCTGAACGGAACGACCGGCAGTCCTCTGCGACCGGTAAGGTTACCGATCTGGAAATCCCGGAAACAGTAACGTACCGCAACAGGCGCGGGAACCTTGTCGCTCTTCACGACCAGATTCTTCCATCCGTCACCTTTGCGAACCTCGGCAGGATAGAACACCCTGTCCTCTCCCGCAACCTCGAAGCCGACGATCTCCCTCCAAGGGCTGAACCCGTTCTCATCATTGTAAAACGAGATCTCGATTTCATCGCCTCTAATCTCAAAATCCTTGTAGCGTGGTCCTTCAAACGGAATATAATTCATTCCATAAGTCTTATTCAGAGCCAGATAGGACAGACGCTGCCCCACCTCTTTCTTCTTGCAAGGGTGGATCTGGTCATATTCATAAGGATAGACAAGGTCATTGGTTGTGACTATTCCGCTGTTCGGTATCAGTTCCACCGCCTTGTGCTGTGCCTCGCGTATTCTCGCCCCTGAGGTGCCGTCGCCGCCGTAGATGTACGGGGCCAGCTCAACCTCATAAAACGGAAGCTCTCCCTGTCCCCAAAGTTCTCTCCAAACCTTGACCATCGCGGCGAGCCTCTCGGCGTAATATTGCGGGAACCCGGCGTTCGTCTCCCCTTGATACCAGATGAATCCTTTCAAGGTGTAGTTGCGGATCGGATACAGCATTCCATTGTACATAATAATCGGGCTATGGTAGTGATACCATCCGCCCGGTTCCCTTTTGGAGGCGTACTGTCCTGACGGCAGAGTGTTCTCGGGGTATGAATATACAACCTCCTTCGGCAGCCAACTTTCCACCGCTGAACCGCCCCAGTTGCAGGACACCAGCCCCACAGGCACATCCAAAACAGAGTTCAGCATCTTTGCGAAATGCCAGCCGACAGCGGTGAACCAGCCGGCAGTCTCAGGAGAGCTGACCTGCCAAGTGCCGTCTACCGCCTCCTGAGGTGTTTCAGCGCCTGTCTTCGGTATCTTCACGAGACGGATCCTGTCCCAGAACTGTCCTGACAGAGCAACTTCCTCAAGCGCCCCCTCGACCGGACAGGAGCCGAATCCATCCAACGGCATCTCCATATTCGATTGTCCGCCGCAAAGCCAGACCTCACCCACCAAGACATCTGAAAGCGTGACGGTGCCATCCTTATCCGTGACACTGATTGAATATGTGGTATAACCCGCCTCAGGAGTCCTGACGGCAAGTTTCCAATTGCCGTTCCTATCGCTTTTCACTGAATATTCCCGAGCGTCCCAACCGGTTTTCACCGACACCTTGGAGGAAGGCGCCGCCTTGCCCCAAAGGTTCACGTCGGATTTCTGCTGAATGACCATATGGTCACTAAGGATTTGAGGGAGCAGCACTTTTGCCTCGGATGTAGCAGCCGCTGCCGTTCCGGCCATTAGGGCTGTCAGGATTGTTCTTAGGAATCTGTGGTTCATTTTCTGAGTGTTATATTTACCAGTTATTGTGTTTTTTGTCCCAAGGTCTCATCACCGATGGCTTCAAGGCACGTTCACAAATATATTAATAATGTCAGAACTTCAGAAGTTTTCTTCCGCATATTGGGGAATCTGCATCATTATTGGCTATATTTGTACCATATAACATAGACAATATGGCGAACAAACTTTGGGACAAAGGATTCAAGGAGGACGAGAGGATCGATGCGTTCACGGTAGGAAACGACCGTGAGCTCGATCACGAACTCGCCCCTTATGACATAATGGGCACGATGGCCCACATCACGATGCTGGAGAGTGTCGGACTTCTTTCTAAGGAGGATCTGGACAGGCTTCTGCCGGTACTCAAGGAATTATATTCATCAGCTTGTAAAGGAGAGCTTTACGTGGAAGACGACGTGGAGGACATCCACTCACAGATCGAGTTGATGCTGACGCGCAGGCTTGGGGATGTTGGCAAGAAAGTGCACACGGGACGATCACGCAACGATCAGGTACTGGTGGACTTGAAACTCTACGCCAGAGCGGAGATCGAGAAAACCGTTCATAAGGTCGAGTCGTTGTTCAGGACACTTCAGGAGGCCAGCGAGAAGTACAAGGACGTCCTGATCCCGGGCTACACACATCTTCAGGTGGCGATGCCGTCTTCATTCGGTCTCTGGTTCGGAGCCTACGCAGAAAGCCTCTGCGATGATCTAAGCATTATGAAAGCCGCGTGGGATGTGGTGAACCTCAATCCGCTGGGATCTGCCGCCGGTTACGGCTCATCCGCTCCGCTCAACAGGACTCTGACCACAAAACTGCTTGGTTTCGAGGACTTGGACTACAACTCAGTCTATGCCCAGATGACCAGGGGAAAGATGGAACGGGCCGTGGCGTTCGCATATTCATCAGTCGCGGAGACAGTCGGGCGGCTCGCGATGGACGGTTGCCTTTTCTCCAGCCAGAACTTCGGTTTCATCCATCTGCCGGACGCATTGACAACCGGCTCCAGCATTATGCCGCACAAGAAGAACCCGGATGTGTTCGAACTCGTGAGGGCGCACTGCAACAAGCTCCAGGGCGTGCCGAACACGATCCGCCTCATCACCGGCAACCTGCCGAGCGGCTATTTCAGGGATATGCAGATCCTCAAGGAGGTCTTCTTCCCGATATTCAAAGAGATGAACGACTGCCTTGACATTGTTGAATATGCAGTCCGCGGAATGGAGGTTGTCACCGATGCGATGAGCGATCCGAAGTACCGGCTGGCATTCAGCGTGGAGGAGGTCAACCATTTGGTAGAGAACGGAGTACCGTTCAGGGACGCATACCGCCAAGTCGCGGATTCGATCAGACAAGGAACTTTTGAATATCACGGTGAGCTTCACCATACCCACGAAGGGTCCATCGGGAACCTATGCAACGACCGCATCGCGGCCAAGATGTCACGCATAATCGCCGGATTTGGCTTCGGGAAGGTTCATGCGGCAACCTCCGCGCTGACCGGAGTCGAAGCCGCCCTCTGAAACGCTGAACGCACGCAGTTCGTAGCAATCACGCTTTCAATCAATTAATACACATCCTGCAATAATCAATGCCTTCCGCGCCCGCACGTATGCCAGCGCATCCATGCTGGCCATCAGCGAGGAGTCGTTGACATCCATGATTTCCGAAAGGCGAGCGAGGCTTTCCGGAGCCAAAGGGCGGAAAACGGGAACTGGAGTGTCACGGTCATTCTCATTCTCGAAGCTGCCCTGACGCAATTCAGCGGCATTCGCGAAAGCGTGGATCGCGGCGTTCCTCAAACCACCGGCGTAATATTCCTTGACGGAGCGGGCGGCGGGAACGGCGGCAAGCGAATCCGCAAAAGCCTGATAGCGGGCGATCACGTGGTCGGCATATTCATCATCGGTCCAACGGTAGTCGATGCCCTCGCCGGCCAGAAACGGAGCGAACGGAAGGTCATCGCGGCTCTCGTTGTTCAGGTAATAATTCAGCGTGGAATAATAGCCGCCGAAGTACACGGACGGCCTCGGCGCGACACCTTCCACCGCAGTCGGCGCATGCTTCTTCCTCACTTCATACGAATGGGCCGTCAGATCAATGAATATGTCCACGTCTTCTCCGGCGGTGGCCATGAAGTCCACATACACAGGCTTTGTGACAATCATCTCCGCCGAGCCGTTCAATTCAAGATTTGCGGAAGCGTCCCCGCTCAAAGAGTCAATCTGAACCTCAAACTGTTCCTGTCCTTTCTGAAGGTC
>CAVKYA010000046.1:0-12459 GCA_963660255.1 Bacteroidaceae bacterium
CCTCAGGACGTTGAAGGTTACCTGAAAAAGGACTACGGGGCTTACATCGGTCAAAGGCTTGACAGCGTGGATCTTGCGAAAGTGGAAAAGATTCTTGACGGCAAAAGCGCTATCCTCAAGGCCGAGGCCTACACGACTCCGGACGGCTTCCTGAACGTGAAGATCCGCCAAAGAGAGCCGGTGGTGAGGTTCCAGAAAGACAACAATGGATTCTATGCCGATGAAAGAGGCTACCTATTCCCTCTCCAAAGCAACTACACCTCGATGGTTCCGATCATCGACGGGGCGGTGCCGATGAATGTGGAGAGAGGCTACAAAGGCGAACCTAAAACCGAGACCGAGAAAAAGTGGCTGGAGGGGGTTCTGGGACTGGTGAGATATATGTCCGCATCGCAGCCCTGGGCCGAGAACATCAGCCAGATAACCGTACAAGGCAACGGAGACCTGATCCTGATTCCTCGCCAGGGCAAGGAAAGGTTCATTTTCGGGCTTCCGGCTGACTACGAAGCCAAATTCGAAAGAATAGGGCGGTACTACTCCACAATCCTGCCGGAAAAAGGCGCAGGTTACTATTCAACAGTGAATGTCAAAAACAATGGGCAGATCGTCTGCAGAAAATAATTGAATATGGAAGAACGATACATAGCATCCGTTGATCTGGGCACCTCGAAACTGGCCGTCTGCGTGGCCAGCATCGAGGATCAGAATGTCCAGATAATATATTACAAGGAATCGCCGTCGGAAGGAATCCGCAACAGCCGAGTCACCAATCCGGGCATTGCGGACAAGTTTGTGAGAAACGCCATCGCCGAGGCCCAGCAAACCTTGAGGATCAAAATCCAGCAGGTTGTTGTCGGACTGCCTCGTTGGCAGGTACGCCAGGAGACAGCGTCCGCATCCGCGGAAAGGGAAGACGACTCCAGGTTCATAAGCGAGAGCGAGATCCGTTTCCTTAAATCAGAGGCTCTGAAGACCTATCCGTTGAGTGATTCCAAGAGAGATCTCATCTATGGAGCCGTGGCGCAGTCTTACTCAACCGAAGACTGCATAAACGAGCCCGAAAGCGAGATCATCGGAATGAGCGCGGAAAAGATTGAAGGCAAATTCAAGGTCTTCATCGGAAGCAAAAGACTGTCCACGAACCTTGACGAGCTCTTCGGCAGTATGCAGATCGGCATAGCGCGCAAATTCTTCATCCCGGGAATAACGGCCAAGGCGGTCCTTAGCTCCGAGGAGATGAAAAACGGAGTGGCGCTGGTTGACATCGGAGCCGGTGTCAGCTCCGTGACCATATTCAAGGACAATCTTATGAGGTATTACGCCGCCATTCCTTTTGGAGGGGACTGTGTCACAAGGGACATCGAGTCCATCTGTGGATTCTCCTTCAAGATGGCGGAGGAAATCAAGAAAGCCTACGGAGCCTGTCTGCCTGCCAAGCTTTCGACTCTTGGCGAGAAAGAGCTCCATATAATGGATGACGACGGCAGGCTTCTCAGAAAGCTGTCAATCAAGGTGCTTTCCGAGATTGTCAACGCAAGAATGGAGGAAATCATCAACGCGCTGCTCTACAAGATCCAGGAAAGCGGTCTATCGTCAGAGGATTACCTCAAGAAGGGCATAGTCGTGACCGGCGGAGGAGCGGAGATGCTGAATTGCGTCAATCTGTTCAAGGATCTGTCGGGATATTCCGTCAAACTCGGTCTGCCGAAGAAATATGTGTCCTGCGACGGCTGTCCGGAGGCCAGCGAGGCTTCCGCTTCCACCGCCATCGGAATGATTCTGGCAGTCAAGGGCGACAAGTCGATCAACTGCATCAACGATGTCACTTTCAGGCCGTCCCAAAGGAGCAGCGGAAGCCAGAGCATCCAAGACAATCTTAAAAATCAGGAGGTTACAAAGCCTGACGATGTCAATGAATATAAACCTGACAGTAACGTTTCCAATAATGTCCAGATTGAAGAGCCAGATCCGGTAAACCCGGAAGAGTCCCCTATTGTTGCCGCCCCTCTGGATGTAAGCGATGCCGGCGAGGACACAAACAAGCCGGAAGGTATCGACCCATCTGGGGAACCAGAACCATCTGACGGGAACTGGTATTCCGGCGAAGATGGACATACCGTCACGCCGAAGCCGGGCACAACGGGAAGCGAACAGCCTGTCACGCCGGGACCCGATGGCGATGGTGGATCTAAGCCAGGACCAGAACCTGAACCAAAGCCAAAGGGAAAGAATCCGCTCGTGAAATTTTTCTGGAGATTATATGACAACGTCCAAAAGGATGTCAATGACTAATACTAATGAAACAACTGATATGGGAGACATAGATATAGAAATCACTCCGAATGACTGGACACCCATTGAATCAATGATAAAGGTCATCGGTGTCGGAGGTGGCGGATGCAACGCCGTAAACTATATGTACCGGGAAAAAGTCCAGGGTTGCAACTTCTACGTCTGCAACACGGACAGACAAGCCCTTGACAACAGTCCGGTGCAGGCTAAGATACACATCGGTGCCAACGCCTTAGGTGCCGGCACAAGACCGGAGCAGGGCCGCAAGGCGGCGATAGAGTCCCTTGATGAGATCGAGAGGGTTGTCCTCACAGATGACACCAAGATGCTTTTCATCACTGCCGGAATGGGAGGAGGAACCGGTACCGGAGCCGCCCCTGTCATCGCCAAGGCCGCCAAAGACAAGGGCATCCTGACCGTCGCCGTGGTCACCATCCCTTTTGACATCGAAGGCATAACCCCTTTGACCAAAGCTATAAAGGGCATACACGAGCTCAAGAACAATGTTGACAGCCTGCTCATCATCAACAATGAGAAGCTGTACGAACTGTTCGGGAGTATGCTTATCCACGAGGCTTTCCCAAAAGCGGACGAGGTTCTGGCCACAGCCGTCAGGGGCATCACCGAAATCATAAGCCAGCACGGCTACATCAACATCGACTTCAAGGACATCGAGACGATGATGAAAGACAGTGGTATGGCATTGATGGGATGCGGGATCGGGAAAGGGAAAAACAGGATAGAGGATGCCGTAAAAGGAGCGCTTAAATCCCCTCTCCTCAACGACTTCGACCTGACCACCGCAAAAAATCTGCTTATCAACATCACCACAGGCAAGAACAAGGACGGCCTGACTATGGATGACCTGAAGGAGATTGACAGGAAGATCAGGGAATATACCGGTAACGTGAACAAATTCAAGACCGGAATAGTCTGGGTGGATGATCCTGAAATAAGAGACGAGATCCAGATCACGGCGATCGCCACCGGCTTCATCGTTGACGATCTGGCCAAGATCGCCACACAGGATCTCGGAAACGTGATAACCATCGACAAGGATTTCAAGTACGAGAAGCATAGCACGCTCCAGCAAGAGGACGACACCAACCGCGACGAGGGTGTCATCAACATCACTCTGGAGGAAAAACAGTCCGACAACAGAAAGAAATTTCATTTCGACGAAGACAGCAAACCAGTGCTTGTGGTTCAGGACGGCCAAGACATCAGCGACCTTCTGAACACCCCGGCGTTCCGCCGCAAATGCCACAAGAACGAGGAGTAGCCACGCTTGGTCAGCAGATATTATCTTGCATTATGAAAAAGAGCTTCATTTTGTCCATCGCACTGTTTGTCAGCGCGATTGTGTCAGCCCAGCCTACGCCGGGCAGCTTCGAGCAGAGTTGGAAAGTAGGACCGGATTGGCTCCGCAACGGAGTGATCTATCAGGTTTACCCATCCTCTTACAAGGATTCCGACGGTAACGGAATCGGTGACATCCAAGGTGTGATTTCCAAACTGGACTACATCAAGAGCCTTGGAGTCTCGGCCATCTGGTTCAACCCGCTCTTCGTCTCCGGATGGATCGACGGAGGCTATGACGTGATTGACTTCTACCGTGTTGACCCACGCTTCGGGACCAATAACGATCTCGTTGAGCTCATTCAGAAAGCCCACGCCAAGGGAATCAAGGTGATGCTCGACCTTGTGGCCGGACACACTTCCGACAAGCATCCGTGGTTCCTCCAGAGTGCGCAGGACAGCAATCTTCAGTACTCCGACTACTACATCTGGTCCGACTGTCTTCCAGACGCCAAGGCCGAGAAAGACCTTGAGAAGATGCTCCAAAGCCCTGACTATATGCAGAGTACCATCGGCAAATGGATGAAGAGCGAATATCCTCGCGACAAATATTACATGAAGAATTTCTACGCCTGTCAGCCGTCACTCAACTACGGTTACACCAATCCGGACCCTAAGCATCCGTGGGAGCAGGGCGTGAACGAGCCAGGGCCGAAGGCCGTGCGTCAGGAACTCAAGGACATCCTCGCCTTCTGGTACGGCAAAGGCGTGGACGGATTCCGTGTGGATATGGCCAGCAGCCTCGTCAAGAACGACAAGGACAAGAAGGAGATCCTCAATCTCTGGAGAGAGGTCCGCGAATGGTCCGACAAGAACTACCCTGACCACGTCCTTATGGCCGAATGGGGCTCACCGAAATATTGCCTCGCCGCCGGATACAATGTGGATATGGACCTCAACAACACGAGGGCTCACAACCGTAGGATGTACTTCGACAGGAAGCATCAGGCTGACGGTGGAAGCTATTTTTCACTGAATGGAGGCCAGCCGTCAGTCAAGGACCTCTATGGCAACGCTTGGCCGGAGGACAAGGTTGACGCAAAGACCACCCCGGCACAGATGCTCAAGGAATATTACGACTACTTCACCGATTGCGTCGAGAGCACCAGCACGATGGGCTATTTCGCCAGCATCACCGGCAACCACGACCACCTCAGGATCAACACCGGTGCCCGCGACACTCCAGAGCAGCTCAAGGTGATGATGGCGTGGGTGATGACAATGCCGCTTCCTATTCTGTATTATGGTGACGAGATCGGTATGCGCTCACTTGTGGATATGCCGAATGTCGAAGGAGCTAACCACAACGGCAAGGAACGTGCCGGTGCCCGTACCCCGATGCAGTGGACCACAGGTGAGACCGCAGGATTCAGCGACTGCGCTCCTGACAAACTCTATCTGCCTGTCTGCACGGACTGGACCCCGGCCTCATCTCTTCCTCAGTACACCGAGTGGAAAAAGGAGTTGGCCGCAGGAAAAGTCAAGCCAATCGCCAAAGGAAATCCGACCGTGGAGTCTCAGGAGAATGATCCGGAGTCCATTCTGAACTGGACCAGAGCCCTGATCTCCCTCAGGAAGAGCAACGAAGCCCTTTGGGCCGACAGCCGTTTCATCCCGATTTTCAATGAGGAACAGCCTTACCCGATGGTCTATCTCCGAAGCGACGGCAAGGAAACCTTCCTGATCGCCCTCAACCCGACCGCCGAGCGCAAGAGCCTCACCCTCGGCAGCGAGATCGCCCCGTATCTTTCCGCTCTCAAAAACGTGAAAAGCACCGCAACCCCACTCCTCACCACCGGTAAGGCCACCTGCAAGCATACCGCCAAAGGCACCACCCTCAAGCTGGACGCCACCTCCGGAATGATCATCAGGCTATAAAAGCCTACCCGAAGATGTCGTGGAGTTCCTTGTTGCTGAGCTTGCCGATCCAGCTTTCGCCGGTGGAGACGGTCATCTCGGCAAGGTGCTTCTTGCGCTGGATCATCGCGTCGATCTTCTCCTCGAAGGTGTCCTTGGTGATGAAACGATGGACCATCACGTTCTTGTTCTGGCCGATGCGGTAGGCACGGTCGGTGGCCTGGGCCTCCACGGCAGGGTTCCACCAAAGGTCGAAATGAATCACGTGCGAGGCGGCGGTCAGGTTAAGACCCGTCCCGGCGGCTTTCAAGGAGAGGATGAATATCTTGTCCTCCTTTCCGTTCTGGAAACGGGCCACCATCTCGTTGCGCTGCTTGACCGAGCAACCTCCGTGATAGAACATCGGAGCCTTGCCCGTACGGTCGGCGACAAACTTCACGAGCATCTCGCCCATCTCCTTGAACTGGGTGAAGACCAGCACCTTCTCCCCGGCATCCACGATTCCGTCCAGCCGGTCGAGCAACATCTCCACCTTACCGGAAAGCGACGGGGACATATTCCCGTTCTTAAGGTACTGCGCCGGGTGGTTGCATATCTGCTTCAACGCCAGAATCATCTGAAGGATAAGGCCTTGCCTTTCAAACAATGCCGTGCTGTCGGATGTGTCCTTGCCCTCAATCTCAGCCATCGCCGCATCCAAAGTCTTGTGGTACAAGGCAACCTGCTCTGGTGACAAGGCGGAATATTCATTGATCTCCACTTTGTCCGGGAGGTCGCTGATGACACTCTTGTCGGTCTTCATCCTTCGCATCATAAACGGTGATGTCACCTTGCGGAACCTCGCGGCGCACTCCTCGTCGTTGTACAGCTGGATCGGGTTGGCATATTCACTCTTGAAGGATTTGAGGTTGCCGAGGTAACCACTGTTGGCATAGTCCATTATGCTCCAGAACTCGGTCAGGCGGTTCTCGACCGGGGTGCCGCTAAGCGCGATTTTCGTGTCGGCGGTGACGGAACGGACAGCCTTGCTCTGAATCGCCGCCGGGTTCTTGATGTTCTGCGCCTCATCGATCACCATCACGCCCCATTTGACTTTCGTGAATATCTTCAAATCGTACCGGAGCACCCCGTAGGTCGTGAGAAGGATGTCCACCCGCCGCTCAGGGCCTTGTCTGCCGGTGCCGTGATAGATGAACGAGGTCAGTTCCGGCGCGAACCGCGAGATCTCCGCCTGCCAGTTGGAGAGGAGTCCCGTCGGAACGACCACAAGAGCCGGCTTCTCACTCAACACTCCCTCGTCCTTCATCTTTTGAAGCAGGGTGATGGTCTGAAGCGTCTTGCCAAGCCCCATATCGTCCGCCAGAATGGAGCCGAAGCCGACCCGCAGATTCCTGTAGAGCCACGAATATCCCCGTTTCTGGTAAGGGCGCAACTCGGCCTTGACACTGTCAGGCACAGGAATCTCCTCTTCTTTGGTAAACCTCTCGATAAGTTCCTTAGCCTCATCTGAAAGGGCGATCGGTGCGGAATCATATTCACCAAGTATGGCAGCCTGAAGCATCTCGCCCGGACTGACGTTCCCCATTCCAGAGATAGCCTTGTTGACCTTTTCCAGATCCTCCGGAGAAGTATAGATGTACTGTCCTTTGAATTTCAGCAGTTTGCCGGCCTGGCCGAGAAGCCTGTGGAAGTCCTCCGCAGAGACCACCTCATCGCCCAAAGCCACTTCCCACTCGAACTCAAACAGGTCGGCGAGACGAAAGCTGGTAGGCGAACTGTCCGCCTTCTTCTTTAGTTTAAGTGTCGGTTTCGGCCGAATCAGGCTCTCCAGCGACTTAGGGAGGAACACTTTGACTCCCAACAATTTGATCGCCGGGATGATTCTTATCAGCAGCGGCACGAACTCATCCAATGAATATCTCAGCGCCGGTTTCGCCTTCCGTGCGATATAGAGTCCCATCTCGGGAATGATGACCGAGAGATCCGTGAACGCTTTTAAAATTGCAAATCGTGTCTGAGCATACTCATCATTGGTCAGGACATCCGACAAGGAGGTTATCCATTTCTCCGGAGCCTCGGCATCCTCGACCCCGAGATTCACATAGAACATCCCGTCCACATTCTCATCAACCGTCAGCACCGGCACGAAACGGGACTGGCGTATTGAATATGACGACAACCAAGCGGAAACGCTTCCTGGAATCTCCCGCTCGCCTGGCTGGTCAAAGGCGTAGCGCTCATTGTCAAAGAATATGCCCGTAAGCGGTCTGTGTGCCGCAAGGCTGAGCTCCGGCACAAGCTTGCCCAAAAGGTATGAGACCAACGCCTCGGCCTTGTTCTTCACGTACTTGTCGGACTTTCCGACCTTGAACCTGATCATCGTGTCCGGGACGATGGCATCCAAAGATTCCAGCAGTGATGTCACCTCCGGATCCACGGTGCAAGGAAGCCATCTGACAACGCAGTTCCCATCCGCCAACCGGACGATCTGCGGAGCGATGTCCCCGTTCGCCATCAGGTGCATCGAAGCCAGAAAACCCTGATGCACAGCGGCCACGCTCGGGGAATAGTCCGGGATGAAATCCGGATTGACGCCGGCTATCCCGCGCAGGACAGCATTCTCGTCAGCGTCAGCAAACTCCTTTCCGTCAGACGAATAGCTCATATTCCAGTTCAGAAGCAGATCGGATTCAAGTGACACAGCAGAGTCACCCGACAGAGCATATTCATTATATTCATTGGAAAGCATCCGAGACGGGAAAAGCCTTTCGGGAGGGAGTTTTCCTTCGAAGAATTTGACCGCATTGCCGCGGATTTTCCGCATCTGCGATGAATATTGCTCCTTGAAGTCTCCACTGAAATCGAATGTCGGGTCTGACGGAAGCAACATCAAAAGGACTTCCAGCCTGTCCGATAGACGAGAGAAGTTAACCCTATGAAATTCAGGAGCATCCTTGCTTGCCTCCTTCGCGGATTTCCGAAACTCGACAACGTCTTTGATTGACGGCACCGTGGCGACCTTAGCCGCCTCGTCCACCGTCACCCCACGTTTCTTCAGTTCCTCCAACAAATCCACATTGTGGATCGTGAACACAAGGAAAGGATTGTTGTCTATCTCCCTGCTCATCATATAGATGACCGCCGCCAGATGCTTGCACGGCACAGCCCAGTCCGGGCAGCTGCACTGCATCTTGAAGTCCGTCCATTTTTCCGGGAATATCCTGAGCCCGCACTCCGAAGCGATGTCCATAACCGCCGGATCCAGCTCGTGCTTAAGCAGTTTCGAGACGATGTCCGGTCTCGCCATAATCCCCTGAAGAAGCTTCTCCACATCCTCCGGGAAAAACGGCGGCACAATGATGGTGACGGAATATGGCCGTACCCTTCGTCCGCTGACCTTCGCGCTGATGATGTTCCCTTTGACCTTGATCTCCCGCACCGCCCCCGCCCGTGCGTACGTCGCCCCGCGCGGAATCCTGTTCTCATAGTCGATGTGCGTCAACGACAGCAGCCACCTGCTCCCCCACCACGTGTTCCCGAAACCTTTTGCCATAATTCAAATTGTTAATATATTATCTAATCGCCGTCCAATTCCTTACAGAAATCACATCTATTGAATATCCGTCCTTTTCCAGAACCTCATCCTGCCCCCACGTTATTATCAGAAGCTTGTTGACTTTCAGTTCACCCGCACACTCAATCAGAGAATCCACCTCTCTTTTGCGGGTCTTCGGGGAAGACATATCATAACATACCTGTACAAGTTGCTGGATTGTCACACCTTTTCTGCAAACAAAATCGACCTCCTTGTCATTGCGTGATCTGTAGTAGAAGAGTTCGTGCATTTTCAGATTATATCCTTTTTTCAGCAATTCCAGAAACACCATATTCTCAAGAAGCCTTCCAAGGTTGGACGACAGTTCAAAGGCACGCGCAAGAATATAACCGTTATCAACCACATAACATTTCCTGTCCGCCTTGTTCATCAATTTCAGTTTATTGTTGAACCTCGGGAGATATTGGAAAAGGTATGTGTTCTGAAGATACCGGCAATATTTCTGGACCGTTGTCACGCTCCCCATATTCAAGTCTTCCGTCAAGGATGTGACACTGAATGTGTTCGTAAAGTTTGAAAGCAGCCAGTCAGCGACATTGTAAAGTTCGTCCACCTTCCTCACCTTATATCTTTTCACAATGTCCTTGACAATGGTTGAATCATAAAGACTGGATATGTACCCTTCACAGACTTGAGGTGTCAGGGCAATCTCAGGATAACCGCCATATTTCAGAAAATTATCATATAAGACATTCTCTGGGATCGCATTCCGCTCACTTTTTTGTCTGTATGCCTTATACTCTTCCGCCGAGAATGGATACAGCCGGATTTCCAGATACCGTCCAGACAGAATCGCCGCGATGTCATCAGACAACATATTCGCATTCGACCCTGTGATTATCAGATTTGTACCTCTTCTATACAGTTTCTCCACCCAAATGCTCCAGCCGGTAAGATTCTGGACTTCATCCAAAAGCAAAAATTTGTAGCCGCTGTACACTTCATCCAGCAAATCTTCGATTTTGGATTCATCAAAGCCGTCCAGGAGAGCGGAATCGTCAAAGTTAAGGTATGCGAAATTCTGCCCTCTGAGCATCTGAAGCGCCAAAGATGACTTACCAGCCCGGCGTGGCCCCGTGATGAGCTTGATCATCTTGCTGTCGCGGTAGAGAACCGCCGTTTGCTGCGCGATTCTTTCCTGATAATCGTAAGCAAGCAGCCGATCCCTCTCTATTTTTTGTTTAATAACAGCCTCTTTCATCCAATAAACCATTCATAATGGATAAAAATAGTACTTTTTTATCCATTATGCAAATATTTTTGAATAAAACAACTCTTTCTAAGAACATTTGATACCTATCAAACAACTTCTTTGGCTCCGCATAAAAACAGCAAATTTCCCTCATTGAGGGAAGAAAATGCCGAAAAACATCCCTCATTGAGGGAAAAATGGTCGCTTCGACAAGCTCAGCGACCTGGACTGGTGACCTTCTCTGAAGATGGTTGACATGACGAACTTTACAGGGAATGTACACATATTTTGTCCGGCAAAACGTCTTCTGACCGGACAATGTGGCGATAATACGCAATTTGTCCGGTGGTAGTGGCTTCCCACCGGACAAAGCGATGTCTTAAAAGCTGAGAGGATTACGCCAGACGGGTTGTGGCGTAGGCGATGCGGGCGAGTGTTTCGGGCTTGCCGATGCGGACGATTATGTCGGCGATTCCCAGGCCGCTGGCGGCACCGGCGAGAGCCAGACGAGTGGCGTTCATCACCTTGCCCATCGGCCATTCGTTGCCCCGGATGTAGTCCTCAAGAGCCTTCTCAAAGGCAGGGACCGACCATTCTCCGGTATATTCATTCACAAATGAAGCGACCTTGGCGACATATTCGGCGTTCTCCGGCTTCCAGAACTTGTCAACGTCCTTGGCGAGGAACGGCGCGGTGGCGGCATCGTCATAGACTTTCGCGCGAGGGTCGGCCTGACGGCGAGGATCGTTGCTCTGCGGCTCCACGGCGGCTCCGGTCTTGATTCCGTACTTCTCGAAATCCTGCGGGGAAACGAAAAGATACGAAGCGATTGTCCAGAAATCCTTCACGAAAGTGGCTCTCTCCTTGATGAACGAAACCACATTCTGAACGTAAGCCTTTGTGAATATGTGCGTGTTCAGATCGGCACCCGATTCGTTAACTTCCGCACCGGCGGCCTTGGCGCAATGGCAGCACTCAACAACCTTCATTCCGTGTTCCTCAAGAACAGGGATGAACAACGCCGTAAGCTCCTCGTCGGACTTCATCCGGAGATATTCCTTGTTGTACCAACGGGCTTTCTCCGGGTTGAAGCGGGCACCGGACTTGACGATGCGGTCAAGGGAGAACGCCTTGATCAGTTCGTCCATCGTGAACATCTCGCGGTCGTCGCCAGGGTTCCAGCCGAGGAATGCCAGCAGATTCACGAACGCCTCCGGGAAATAACCGTCCTCACGGTAGCCTCTGGAGACCTCGCCCTGAGCGTTCACCCATTTGAGAGGGAACACAGGGAAACCGAGCTTGTCACCGTCACGCTTGCTGAGCTTACCTTTTCCGTCCGGTTTCAGAAGCAGGGACAGGTGGGCGAAATGAGGCATCGTGTCCTCCCAGCCGAAAGCCTTGTAGAGCATATAGTGGAGCGGCAGGGATGGAAGCCATTCCTCTCCTCTGATGACCTCGGTGATCTCCATAAGGTGATCGTCCACGATGTTGGCGAGGTGATAGGTAGGCAGCTCATCGGCCCTCTTCCACAGAACCTTGTCGTCGAGAGTGTCGGTGTTCACCTCGATGTGGCCTCGGATCAGGTCGTCCATCTTGACAACCGTGTCAGTCGGCATCTTGAAGCGGACAGTCCAGTCGGAAGTCTCCTCAAGCAGCCTTTTGACCTCGTCCTCAGGAAGGGTCAGCGAGTTGCGCATCTTCATTCTTGTCACCTGATTGTAGATGAAGGTCTGGCCGGAAGCCTCCGCCTCGGCACGGGCCTTTTCCAAGGCCTCGGATGAGTCGAAAGCGTAGTAGGCGTAGCCGTTAGCGATCAACTGCTCGGCGTACTTGCGGTAGATTCCGCGCCTCTGGCTCTGACGGTAAGGAGCGTGGGGATGACGCTCGGAAGGGGTCTCGACAACCTTTCCGTTCTCGTCCACACCCTCGTCCGGAATTATTCCGCACCAGTTCAAGGCCTCGATGATATATTCCTCAGCCCCGGGAACGAACCTGTGGGAGTCCGTGTCTTCGATTCTGATGATGAAATCACCTCCGCGCTGCTTGGCGTAGAGGTAGTTATAGAGAGCCGTGCGGACTCCGCCCATGTGCAGCGGGCCGGTCGGTGACGGCGCGAATCTTACTCTTGTTTTCCTTTCCATAT
>CAVKYA010000047.1:0-1143 GCA_963660255.1 Bacteroidaceae bacterium
GAACACTTGTGACCTGTGCGTTGCCTTATGCCAACGGACCGGTCCACATCGGCCACCTCGCCGGAGTGTATGTTCCGGCTGACATCTATGTCAGGTATCTCAGGATGAGAGGTGAGGATGTGCTTTACATCTGCGGAAGCGATGAGCACGGAGTTCCGATCACCATCAAGGCCCGCAAGGAGGGGTGTACCCCTCAGGACATCGTGGACCGCTATCACAAAATCATCAAGGATTCGTTCACGGGTCTGGGGATCAACTTCGACATCTATGGCCGCACGTCTTCGGACGTTCACGAGAAGAACGCTTCCGAGTTCTTCCGCAAGCTGTACGATGAGGGTAAGTTCATCACCAAGGAATCCGAGCAGTACTATGATCCGGAGGCCAAGCAGTTCCTTGCCGACCGTTATATTGTGGGTACCTGTCCTAAATGCGGCGCGGAGGGTGCGTATGGTGACCAGTGCGAGAAGTGCGGAAGCACGTTGAGCCCAGAGGAGTTAATCAACCCAAAGTCTAAGTTAAGTGGAGCCGAGCCGATCAAGAAGAAGACAACCCACTGGTATCTTCCTCTGGATCAGTACGAACCGTGGCTTCGTGAATGGATTCTTGATCAGCATAAGGAGTGGAGAAGCAATGTCTATGGCCAGTGCAAGAGCTGGATTGATGGTGGTCTGCAGCCTCGCGCTGTGAGCCGTGACCTTGACTGGGGCGTGCCGGTTCCTGTCGAGGGGGCCGAGGGTAAGGTGCTCTATGTATGGTTCGATGCTCCGATCGGGTATATTTCCAACACACAGGAACTTCTTCCTCAGTCGTGGGAGAAGTGGTGGAAGAGTGAGGACACCCGTCTTGTGCATTTCATCGGCAAGGACAACATCGTGTTCCACTGCATCGTGTTCCCATCTATGCTGAAGGCCTATGGTGACGGCTACATCCTGCCTGACAATGTGCCTGCCAACGAGTTCCTGAACCTTGAGGGCGATAAGATCTCAACTTCACGCAACTGGGCGGTCTGGGCTCACGAATATCTTGAGCAGTTCCCTGGAAAGCAGGACGTTATGAGATATGTCCTCACGGCCAATGCTCCTGAGACGAAGGACAATGATTTCAGCTGGAAGGATTTCCAGACACGCAACAACAGTGAGTTGG
>CAVKYA010000047.1:1434-12151 GCA_963660255.1 Bacteroidaceae bacterium
TCCAGATCTGCGCTGACCTTGCGATAGCTTTCGAGCCATTCACTCCGTTCGCGGCAGAGAGGCTTCGCAAGATGCTGGGGGTATGTCTATGTGCGGGTGTTGATCACCGCAAAGGGGAGCAGGAGACTGTCAATACCTACAAGGAAGGCGAGTGCGCGGCTTTGCATACTGTGTCTGTTGTCGGTCAGGATGGTTGTCCAGGAGCTGGCAATTGTGTTTGCCTTAAATGGGATGTTCTTGGCAGTGAGAATATTCTTCCTGAGGGACACGAGATCGGTGCCGCGGAGTTGCTGTTCGCCAAGATTGATGATGATGCCATCAACGCTCAGTTGGCACGTCTTGAGGCCATCCGTGCCGAGAGAGAGGCTGCCGCAAAGGCTGAGGCCGCAAAGCAGGTCGCGCCACAGAAGCCTGAGTGCTGTTTCGAGGACTTCGAGAAGATGGACATCCGCACAGCTACCGTGCTTGCAGCCGAGCGTGTGCCTAAGACGGACAAGCTGCTGAAACTCAGCATTGACACCGGCATCGACAAGAGGACGATCGTTTCCGGAATCGCTGAATATTATTCCCCGGAGGAGATGGTGGGCAAGCAGATCTGCATTCTCGCCAACCTTCAGCCGAGAACGATTCGTGGCATCGAGTCCCGTGGAATGATCCTGATGGCGAAGCAGGGTGATGGCAAAATGAGGTTCATCACTCCGGCGGAGGCGCTTAACAATGGTGCCGTTGTTGGTTAGAAGGTGTTGTAAATAATTGAATATATCCACATAATATTATGAGAAGATTTTTTGCTTCATTGGCTGTGGCCGCTCTCGTTATGGGGTGCGCCCAGACTCCGACTCTCACTAAGTCGGGCCTCGATCCGGAGAATTTCATCGCTGAGCGTGACGGTGCCAAGACCGCTCTTTACACTCTGACAAACAAGTCGGGAATGGAGGTCTGCATCACTAATTTCGGCGGCAGGATAGTTTCCGTTATGGTTCCGGACAAAAACGGTGAGTATAAGGACGTTGTTCTTGGTTTTGACAAGATCACGGACTATTTCCCGGAGAACAACAGGACTGATTTCGGCGCTACCATTGGTCGTTATGCCAACCGTATACACGATGGAAAGTTTACTCTGGATGGCGTTGACTACCAGTTGCCTCAGAATAATTTCGGGCATTGTCTGCACGGTGGCCCGGACGGATGGCAGTTCCGTGTTTTCAATGTTCTTGAGGCCGACGCTTCTCACGTCAAGTTGGAATTGGTTTCTCCTGACGGGGATGCTAACTTCCCTGGCAATGTGACCGCTGATGTGACCTTCACTCTCACTGAGGACAATGCGATTGACATCCGGTATTCGGCCACGACGGACGCTCCTACGATCATCAATATGACCAACCATTCGTACTTCAATCTGTCCGGAGATCCTGCTAATCATCAGATTACCGCTGACTCGTTGTACATCAACGCTTCGAACTTCACTCCGGTGGACTCAACCTTTATGACGACCGGTGAGATTGTTCCGGTAGAAGGTACTCCGTTTGATTTCAGAAAGGCCAAGCTGATTGGTGACGACATCGATTCTGACAATGAGCAGGTCCGCAACGGCAAAGGCTTCGACCACAACTGGGTTCTCGACACCAAGGGTGATGACACCGTTCTTGCCGCTGAGGTTTATTGCCCTGAGACCGGAATTGTGCTTAAGGAATATACCAGCGAACCTGGCGTACAGGTCTATGCCGGCAACTTCCTTAACGGAACCGTTACCGGTAAGAAGGGAGTTGTCTATGGCCACCGCACCGCAATCTGCCTTGAGTCTCAGAAGTACCCTGACACCCCGAACAAACCGGAGTGGCCGTCAGCAGTCCTCCGTCCGGGTGAGACTTACACCAGCCACTGCGTATTCGCTTTTAGTGTAAGATAGTTAACTAGAATCCGTTTGGATTCACACAGCCGGAGAGGACTCTGGCGACCTGCGCTTCGCGCCCTGTCCGGGTAAATGGTCGCCAGAGTCCTCTCCGGCTGTGTGAATTGTGCTTGCTTCGGTTGCAGGGAATATTCCGGATTTTGTGATTTACCAAAATCCGGTTTTTTCGATGTGATTGCACTTGTGATTCAATATGTTGAAAGGAAACAATATAAAACGTTAATATATTTTGCGTGTCACCGTTTAATTTCCTATATTGCCCAAGACTTATTCAAATAACCAATGATGTATGAAAGCATTCCTAAGATTTTGTCCGTTGCTTGCAATGCTCCTGTCGTTGTGTGCTTGCGAGGTGGGACTTTCGGTTATGTGCGAAGTGGAGGGGCTCAGTTTCATTCGGGATTAGACCTATTTGCAGAAGAAGGTACACCTGTATTCGCTATGATTGACGGGGTGATATCTTCGTACCATTATGTGATTGAACAGCCGAATAGAAATAAAAGGTATTATCCCACAGGATATAGAGGAAATACAAATGGAGCAGGGAATAGGGTTTATGTAAAAGGCCGGTACAACGACCAAGAGGTAATGGTAGGCTATTGGCATCTTCAGGCAGGGACACCTGTCGCTATAAATCCTCGTACAGGAGAAGTGTTTAAACCCGGTGATACGATTTATAGAGGGGAACTGTTGGGCTACACTGGGCGGACAGGGAATGCATACGATGTCACAAACAAGCATCTTCATCTTGTTTATATGGTGAAGAATTCTAACGGTGGATATGTGTTTGCAAACCCGGAGGAGATAATCAACGGCTCCGTAAATTGGAAAGACGGAGATCCATCCACCAAAAGAATTATTGGAGGAAAGATAATTGGTGTGGAATGCGATACCGAAGATAAAGTTAATATTTTATAAAAATATAATGAATATGTTTAGGAAGATAGTTGCAATATGTTTGACAGCATTTTTGTACGTGACTGCTAACGCACAGGACTTCTATGATGAGTTCAGGGCAAAAAGCATTGATGTGGAAGGTGTGAAGATTGGCCAGAAGATGACTTACGGCCAGTTTGTGGCGAGGTTCGGGAAGCCAACGGAATATACTCAAAGTGATTCCGGAGAAGGTTTTGAATCGAGTATTGACGAATATTATAAGGTTGGTCAAGACGTTTTCTATTTTCAGGATAACGGGACTTTTAGTGGTTTTTCCATAAATGAGAATAAGTTTTCGGTTCTTACTTTGTGGGTATCTGGAGGGATATGCGTTGGAGATAAACTGTCAAAGTTGGATAACTTCAAGTATGGTAAACCCAAAGAGGCTCCTTGGTTGAAACCGGAGAATGGCTTTGTGGAATATGTCCTATTCTATAATTATTTGGATGCTTTTGTGTATTTGTCAGTGAAGGATGGCATAATCCATAATATTCGGTATTCTGATCCAATATAGTAGACGTATGTTTAGGAAGATGGTTGTAATATGCTTGACAGCATTTTTGTACGTGACTGTCAATGCTCAGGATTTTTGGGAGGTGTTTAAAACAAAAGACCTTGATGTGGAGGGGATTATGATTAACCATAAAATCAACTATGGTCAATTTGTGGATGTGTTTGGTAATCCTGACGAATATGAAAGGTTGGACACTTACATTACCGGTGGGGTGTATGAATCAGAGGAAACATATACGATAGGGGAGAATCGTTTCTCATTCTGTGATGGCGGACGTTTTTTCAGCTTCTATCTGTCTGACTCAAGGTTTGCGGCTCTAACCCTATGGATTCCTGGCGGCATACGTGTTGGTGACAAGTTATCGAAACTCGACAATTTCAAGTATGGTAAACCGAAAGTCGCCGACTGGATGAAACCGACAGATGGTTCTGTGCAGTACGTCCTTTTTTATGATTATCTTGATGGCCTTGTTTTCCTGTCGGTAAAGAAAGGAATAATCGAAGGGATATGGTATTCCGATCCTGTATAGAAGGGAGATTATGAAAATACAAATACTATTGAGTAGTGTCCTGGCAGTCTGTTTGTCAGTATTGTCAAATGTTACTGATTATGCTCAAGATTTTATGACGTGTTCAGGGTTAGAAGGTCCAGCTGATATTCAGGGCTTTGGCGGACCAAAGGTCGTCGAATCCGTCACCATTGAACAGGCTATGACCATCGAATGTGGTCGCGTAATCAAGTTCGATGGCGATTCTCAAATGTCCGGGGGAGAGGGCTATCGCCGGACAAATGCTATTGCTTTTACATTAAAGCGATTGCGCATAAATAAGCATACTGGCGACAATGGTTGTCCGTTGACGACTTATTTGCAAATGTGGCCAATTGCTATATAATTCCCTTTTTAGTTAAAGCTTACGGATAACGTTGAGACCGTCACGGATGGGGAGGAGGACGGACTCGACACGAGGGTCGGAGACGACAAGATCATTGAAGGCGACGATGCCTTGGGTCTGTTTGTCTTTCGGGACGGGATCCTGCCAGAGTTTTCCGTCCCAGAGGACATCGTCGGCGAGGATAAGACCGCCGGGCCTCACAAGATTGAAGACAAGATTGTAGTAGGTGACATATTCACGCTTGTTGGCGTCCATATAAACTATGTCGTATGGCCCCTCAAGGGTTGAGAGGGTCTCGCAAGCGTCGCCGATGTGGAGGGTGATCTTGTCCGTCACTCCAGCCCTTGACCAACCCTCACGCATCAGATCCTCCAGCTCGTCATTGATCTCAAGGGTGTCGATGTGACCATTCTCAGGAAGTCCGTAAGCCATACAGGTTGCGGAATATCCTGTGAACGCACCTATCTCAAGGATGCGTGTAGCCCGTGAAATCTCCACAAGCATTGTCAGCAAGCGTCCTTGAACCGCCCCCGAAAGCATCCGGGGGTAGTTCGTGTGGATATTCGTCTGTTTCTCGATCCAGTCCAAAGCCTCGCTCTGATGCGAGGAATGCTCTCTAACGTATTTGTCTGCCGGAGATTCCATCTTGTTCCTTGAATAATAGTTGTTATGCACCAAGTCGCTTGTTCCTGATAAGTATCCTGAAATAGGGGTATTTTCCGTTCACGCATAGATCTTTCCCATCATCACCCTTCCTGAATCGTTCCTCATTCTTACTTATTCTTGCCATTCTCTGACCTGATCCAGATACAAGGCGAAGCCGTTGAGAACCGGGCAGGCATAGGAGGCGGTGATGTTGAGGCGGAGTCTGGAGGTGGTTGTCTCGGCGATCGGGATGATCCGCTTGTAACCGATTGTGGTCTCGGAGGCGATTTCCGTCCACTGGCCGTCGCTGCCTAATGCCTCGATGGTGAAAGACTTAACCCTTTGACCTAAAGGAATATATTCCTGAAGCTGGATTAGGTTAAAGGTCTTTTCTTCATTGAGGTTGATGGTTATCGAGGCTTCCGTGACATCATCCGGTGCGGCCCAGAATGAGTCATATTCATTATTAAGAATATTCCGTGCCTTGAAGTTGCCGCCTCTGACAGCGGTAGCCTCCGCTTTTGCGCCTTCTACCAGATTGTCTTTGAATATGTTGTCGAGGGCGGCCCTGAACTCCATCAGTCTGGCGGAGTCGGCCGCGTTGATGCGTCCGGTCGTGTCAGGCGGTACGTTCAGCAGAAGCAGAGAGTTGCGCCCTACGCTTTCGTAGTAGATTCTGAGGAGATCGTTTACAGACTTGACCTTGTCATTCTCGCTTTCCCTCCAGAACCAGCCAGGTCGGATTGAGACATCGGTCTCGGCCGGAATCCAATAGGCTCCGAGGGCGTTGCCGCTGTTCAGGGTGTCCTGACAAGGCGCGCCGGCTCCAGGGGTGAATCCTTCGGTGTCAAGCCTACCCCAGCAAGTTCTTCCGGCGGAGCCTCTCTCGTTGCCGACCCAGCGGCAGTCAGGACCGATGTCACTGAATATTACCGCGTTCGGTTGAAGCCTTCTTACTGTCCCGTTAAACAGTGGCCAGTCGTAATCCTGCTTCTTTCCGTTCGGGCCTTCGCCGTTGGCTCCGTCGAACCACTGCTCGAAGACCTCTCCGTAACTGCCGAGAGCGCTTTCCAACGTCTTGGCGTAAACCTCATTGTACTCCGGAGTCCCGTAAGTTGGATCGTTCCTGTCCCACGGGGAGATGTAAACACCGAATTTGAGGCCGTCCTTGGCACAGGCTTCTGAGAGTTCTTGAAGTACATCTCCCTTGCCGTCTTTCCACGGACTTTTCGCTACGGTGTGCTCGCAGACCGGGTTCGGCCACAGGCAGAAGCCATCGTGATGTTTTCCGGTGATGATTATTCCCTTGAATCCGGCAGTCTTGGCGATCTCGGTCCATTGACCGCAGTCAAGATCGGTCGGATTGAAAACGTCCTCCGCCTCGGTTCCGAGTCCCCATTCCCTTCCGGTGAAGGTGTTCGGCCCGAAGTGAGCGAACATATTCATTTCCATCTTCTGCCATTCAAGTTGCTGAGCCGTCGGAGTCGGGCCAAAAGGTTCAGGCGGGGTGGAGGTACCTTTTTCGCAGGAGGCCACCGCGGAAATGAGTGCCAATGTTGATGCGAATAGTGTTAATCGGTTCATAATTAAAGTGTTTTGTGGGTTATAGGAAAATTAATGAGGATGTGCGTTCCGGATTGAATATCCTGACCGCCGCATCGCGGAGCGCCTCGGACGAGACGGCCTCGATGGCCTCACGGTTTTGTTTGTCAGTGAATATCTTCCCGTACGAGATCAGGCTCTTGCCCATTGACAGGCATTGTGTCTCTCCGTTGTCGGAACTGATGGCAAGTTGGCCGAGAAGCTGCTTTTTGGCCGCTTTCAGCTTTACGGATGAATATTCCTCGTCCTGCATCTTGCGTATGACTTTCCAGACCGCGTCAAGGCATTTTTCCAGATTGCCGCGCTCGCAGCCAAGGCTTATGGTCATAATTCCGGATTCCGTGTACTGCGAGTAAGAGGATTCCACCCCGTAAACCCATCCGTTCCTCTCTCTCAACAAACTGTTCAGCAGGGAATTGGATGCCGGTCCTCCGATGATGTTGCTGAGCAGGATTGCCGCGAAACGCTCGTCTGGCTCGTAAAGTGACGGCGCGAAGTTCCCAAGCACGGCATTGACCTCGTGGTTCCGCTTCTCGACCAATCTGTTGAACTGAGCTTGAATATTGACCGGTTGGATGATACGTTCATTGCCGGAGGTTTCGGACTTGCGGAAAAACTTGCCGACTAATTTTCTGACATTGTCCTCCATCTTCCTCTCGTCGATGTCGGCGACTATCGCCAGAGCCATATTCTCCGGAGTGAACCGCTCTCGGGTGAATTTCCGCAACTCTTTGCCGGTGATTTTCCTCACGCTTGCAGGTGTGCCGAGAATGGAACGTCCGAGCGGGTGGCCGGCGAACAGGTTTTCCTCGAACTGGTCATAGACATCGTCGGCGGGAGAGTCCTTGTAGGATTTGATCTCGTCGATCACCACGCCTTTCTCGACAGAGATCTCCTTTTCGGGAAATGTCGGGCAGGTGGCCAGCTCCAGAAGCAGTGACACGGCCTTGCCGAGGTCTTCCTTGAGCACGGTCGAATGGATGACGATCTCCTCCTTGGTTGTGAACGCGTTGAGCTCGCCGCCAAGCTTGTCAAGGTAGCTGCTGATGACTCTGGCGCTCTTATGCTCAGTGCCTTTGAATATGGTGTGTTCGGTGAAATGAGCGATCCCGCTGTGGAAATCACCTTCGTCCCGTGTTCCGCATTTAATGGTCAGCGAACAATATCCGACCGAGTTTCCGCTCCTTCTGACCGCATATCCCAGTCCACAGTCAGCCTTCCCTACAATCATTATTTCCTTAACATTTTTATGGCTTTGAGGTCGCTGGAGAGGAATCCTTTGCCCATCTTGGCCGTTATCTTGTGCTTTTTGAAATAGTAAAGCTCGTGGTTGTCGGCCCCGATGAGCATCTTGTAGCAGATGGAACCGTTTACAGGCTCTGACGGAGCCACGACATAGCTTACCACTGCATTGAAAGTGCCCTCGTTGAATATCTCATCGACCTCGTCCTCATCGTCGTTGATGAGCACATCCTCGTCCATCGAGCGCTTTGTCTGCTCGTCAACCTGCGGGGCAAGATCCTCGGACCAGAAGAATATTCTCTTGATTTTCAGCTTTTTGGTGTCTTTGGCCCCGATGCTTGAATATGCCTTCATCTCGGTTTCGGTAAGTCCGGAGGTGTGATCCTGGATGATTTTGAGGAATGCCGGCAGCATCACAAACTCGCGTCCTGACGGATCCTCGGTCGAACGCAGGGGGAATGTCACGACCTCGAACATATCACTGATGGATTTGTCGGCTCCCTCGCCGCCCTTGACAAGGGTCAACATATCAATTCCCGGCTCGGATTCCCTGCGGAACTGGCCTTTGACAACCAGCAGGAAATAATAGCTGGCGTTGGTCTTGAGGCTCTCGAACTCATCGTTTGTGCAGAACTCGTAAGGGGATATTGTCCAGGTTGACGCGACACTTTCCTTCAACGCCTCGTCAAGGAACTCGTCTCCGGTCAGAACGACCTTTGTCGTCTTGGTGGTGAAATCCTTCAGCTTCTCCCTTCTTGTGGTGATCTGCGCCTGTCCGAATATGTCGGTGGTGAGCAGCAGGCCGGCGATTGTCCAGGCCAATATCGTTAATGCACGTCTCATATCTGTTTGTTTTTTAGTTTTTAAGCAAAGTGCAAGTCCGGTAATGCCAGCACTTGCGCCGTTCCGGCCGACAAAAAGTTCCATACTTCGTGCCGCACGACACAAATGTACGAAATATTGCGTAAATTTGCCTTACAAAACTTGGTGCGGACAACCACTCCCTAAGATTTGAACGTTGTTATGTCTGAGTACATCGTATCAGCAAGAAAATATCGTCCTGACTCGTTCGAGTCCCTTATCGGTCAGGACAACATCGCCCAGACCCTGAAGAACTCCATCATCAGGGGGAAGCTGGCTCACGCCTACCTGTTCTGCGGGCCGCGCGGAGTGGGGAAGACAACCACCGCCAGGATATTCGCGAAAGCCATCAATTGCTCCAATCCTTCTCCGGATATGGAACCTTGCGGCGAGTGTGAGTCGTGCCGGTCCTTTCAGGAAGGGCGGTCCTATTGTATTCACGAACTGGACGCGGCTTCCAACAACGGTGTGGATGACATCAAGAACCTGATGGACCAGGTGCAGATTCCTCCGCAGGTCGGAAAGTACAGCGTGTATATCATAGATGAGGTGCATATGCTCTCCACGGCCGCGTTCAACGCCTTCCTCAAGACGCTGGAGGAGCCGCCGGCACACGCCATATTCATTCTAGCGACGACTGAGAAGCATAAGATTCTGCCGACTATCCTTTCGCGTTGCCAGACTTATGATTTCAACAGGATCTCAGTGCCGGACATCGTCAGCAACCTGAGGATGATAGCGGGGAAGGAGGGTGTGAATATTGACGATGAGTCCTTGCACGTGATCGCTCAGAAGGCAGACGGTGCTATGCGTGACGCTCTTACGATCTTTGACCAGACGGTGGCGTTCTGCGGTACCGATGTGAAGTACGAGGAGGTTCTGAAGAATCTCAATGTGCTTGACTATGACTATAGTTTCAATCTTGTGGACGCTTTTCTGGCAGGGGATTACGGCACGGCGTTGCTCAAGTTTGACGAGATACTTTCCAAAGGGTTCAATGCGTTGCATTTCTGTGCAGCCTTGAGCTCGCATTTCAGGGATCTGATGGTGACGAAGAACGGCGGACTTGGCGCTTTGCTGGAATTGCCGGACTCGTTGAAGGCAAGGTATGAGGAGCAGGCTTCACGCTGCTCGCTGAAGTTCCTTTATGACGCTTTGGCTGTCACTACGTCCTGCGAGGCGGGGTACAAGCAGGCGGTCAATCCGAGACTTCACATCGAGTTCGCATTGATGAAGCTTAGTTTCCTGATGAAGGCACCGGAGGCGTCCAGGCCTGTTTCCGCACCAGTGGCCCAACCGGCTCCTGAACCGGTCGTTGAGTCTGTGGTTCGGCAAAGTTCGCCAACCACCGCGCCGGTCGCAGAACCTGTTGAACCGGCTTCAAGTGTGGCGAGGGTGGTGTCTGAACCACCTGTTCGACAGGGTCTTGAGCCTATCGCTACGGTCACTGAGCCTGTCGAAGTGACTGCCACTCCCGTTAGGCCTGCCGTGGCTTCGACAGGGACTATTGCCGAAAAGAGTGATCTTGAGGCTGCTGAAGGGCCGGCTCCTCGCGTGAGAAGGAAACCGGCGAAGACAGGCGCCGCTCTGTCCCTCAATTCAATAATGAGCGAGGAAGAGACAAAGAAAGTTGAGAAACAGGCGGTAACGATTGAGGATGCCATTCCTGATGATGAGGCTCTGCTGGAGGCTTGGAAGACCGTTCCGGCTGAATATTCCTCAAGCCCTCGTCTGGCCAACACTCTTCAGAACGCACAGGTTAGCGTCGAGATGAAAGACGGTTGCAAAGTGCTGACGTTCAAGGTCAGCAATGACGCCCAGGAAAAATGGATAAGGGCGAACCGGCTTATGGATCTGGAAGGAAATTTGCAGAAAAAGGTCGGCTCCTCCAAGCTTCGTCTTGAGGTCGGGGTTGTGCCTATGGAGGACAAAGGGGTGCAGCCTTACACAGATCAGGAGAAAGCCACCGCGCTGATGGGACAGAACGGTGAGGTCCAGAATCTGATCAAGGATTTCGGCCTTGAGACAAAATAATGGTTGACAATTAGATTTGAGACAAGATGAAACTTCATTGCGAGAACCTCGTCAAGAAATATGGCATCAGAACCGTCG
>CAVKYA010000048.1:0-12134 GCA_963660255.1 Bacteroidaceae bacterium
ATTTACGTTTAATTATCAATAATGTCAAATGATTTGAATAAAATTTGTTAAATTGATTTAATTCATTACCTTTGTAATCACATTAACGAAGCAATTCACAATAAGGATTATTCCGTTGTGTAAACATCTGGAGCGGGTCTTTTTGGACTCGCTTTTTTCGTGATAGGCAGCAGTCGGATCCAGAAGACATGTGGAAGTGAGAGAAGACATTTGGGGCTTAACTGTTGCGGGAGAGAGACAGGAACGAAAAAGACCGCAGTGAAATCCTGCGGTCTCATGGAGAATATTGTCAGCCTAAATTGGCTTGATAAACTTGGAATTAGGCCTCAGCCTCAACGGTTACCTTGACGGTAGCCTTGACGGCTTTGTAGCACTTGACAGAGCCTTCGTACTCGCCTACGGTCTTGATCTCGCCGAGGGTGATGTTCTTCTTGTCAACATCGATTCCGGCGGCCTTGAGAGCATCCTCAACCTGAGCGGTGGTGACAGAACCGTAGATCTTGCCGGACTCGCTGACCTTTACGGTTACCTTGACTGGTGTGGCCTCGATCTTGGCGGCGAGAGCCTCGGCGTCAGCGATAAGCTTGGCCTCTTTGTGAGCCCTCTGGCGCTTTGTCTCCTCAAGCTGCTTAAGAGCGGACTGAGTGGCGGCGCAAGCGAATCCCTGAGGGATAAGATAGTTGCGGCCGTAACCTGACTTTACCTCTACCACATCTCCGGCCTCGCCGAGATTGGCAACTTCTTTCTTCAAAATGATCTTCATAATCTCGCTCTCCTATTATTTAAGAAGGTCAGTTACATAAGGAAGCAGAGCAAGGGAACGAGCCCTCTTGACTGCCTGAGCGACTTTCCTCTGGAACTTCAGAGAAGTACCGGTGATACGGCGAGGGAGAATCTTACCCTGCTCGTTGAGGAACTTCTTGAGGAACTCAGCGTCCTTGTAATCAACATACTTGATGCCTGCCTTCTTGAAACGGCAGTACTTCTTCTTTCTTACCTCTACTGTAGGAGGATTGAGATAGCGGATTCCAGCGTTCTGTGCGTCATTCTGTGCCATAATTCATTCCTCCTTGATTAAGCGTTTTCCTCTTTTTTCTCTTCAGTGGCAACCGGAGCCTCAACAGGAGTCTCCTCAGCCTTAGGAGCGGCAGGCTTGTTCCTGTTCTCCCTTCTCTTCGCGGCGTAAGCCTCGGCGTGCTTGTCAAGAGCCACGGTAAGGAACCTGATGATCCTCTCATCACGGAAATACTGGGTCTCAAGGGTGGCGATGAAGCTTGGCTCAGCCTTGAACTGAATAAGATAATAGAAACCTGAGGTCTTGTGCTGGATAGGATATGCCAGCTGACGGAGTCCCCAGTCCTCCTCGTACACTACCTCGCCACCTTTGTCGGCGATAAGCTTGGTGTACTTTGCAACCGCTTCCTTCATCTGTTGTTCAGACAAAACGGGAGTAGCGATGAAAACGGTCTCGTACTGTTTTAACATTTGACTTAATTGTTTAATAATAAATAAATTGCAGTCCTTTCGGGAACGTATGCCAACCCAAAAGGACTGCAAATATAGTCAATTATCTCAACTTTCGCAAATTAGCGTCAACTCGCGAATTACTTTTCAGGAATATTCTCAAGCACGGCGACGAGGAACTTCCAGGTCTCGGCGACGGAGGCTATGTTCACGCGCTCGTCCGGAGAGTGAGGATAGAGGATGTCCGGTCCGATGGAAACCATCTCCCAGTTCGGGTACTTGGCACCCATAATGGCGCACTCAAGTCCTCCGTGGGTGGCTGTGATCTTGAGATCCTTTCCGAAGAGGGACTTATAAGTGTCCTCCAGAACCTTGATCATAGGAGTTCCGAGTTTCGGAGCCCAGCCGCTGTAAGCGCCTGACGTTGAATACTTCGCGCCAGCGAGTTCGAAGACGTAACGGATAGAGTCGGCGAGATACATCTTGGCCGCGTCAATCGAGCTGCGGGTCAATGAGTGAACGGTAAGATGTCCCTTCTGGGTGCGCACGATAGCCATATTGGTCGATGTCTCGGTCAGACCAGGAAGAGTGTCACTCATCCTCTGGACTCCGTGAGGGCAGGCAAGAATGGCCTTGACAGCCTTGTCGATCACCTTAGGGCTGATGTAACGGGCCGCCGGAGCGTTCTGCTTCTCATAAAGGAGAATCATATCCGGATCGGAGTACTGGTACTCGAACTTGGACTCCTCGAATTTCTTCTCCACGAGAGCCTTGACCTTGCGTGAGTCAGCCGACGGAACGAGGATCTCGGCCTCGGCCTCGAACGGAATGGCGTTACGGAGGGAACCGCCGGTGATGGACGCCACCTTAACGTCATATTCAGAGATCACGGCTTCGAGAAGGCGGCAGATGATCTTGTTGGCGTTGCCCCTGAAGAGGGAAATGTCCATTCCGGAGTGGCCACCTTTGAGTCCCTTGACGGTGATCTTGTAGCCCACGAATCCTTCCGGAGTCTTGTAGGTTCTGTAAGTGAAGTCAGCGGTGCCGTCAACTCCACCGGCGCAACCGGTGCAGAGCTCACCTTCCTCCTCAGAGTCAAGGTTGAGAAGGATATCACCCTTCAGAACACCCGGCTTCAATGAATTCGCGCCTGTCATACCGGTCTCCTCATCGTAGGTGATGAGGGCCTCAAGTGGGCCGTGCTTCAAAGTCTTGTCCTGAAGAACTGAAAGCGCGAAGGCGACACCGATGCCGTTGTCGGCTCCGAGGGTGGTTCCCTTCGCGGTCACCCACTCACCATCTATCTCGGTCTCGATAGGATCAGTGAGGAAATCGTGCTTCGTGTCCGCGGTCTTCTGCGGAACCATATCCATATGAGCCTGCATAATCACGCCCTTGCGGTTCTCGAAACCAGGAGTGGCGGGAGCGGTGAATATGATGTTGCCGGTGTCATCTTTCCTCACGTCAACACCGTGTTCTTTTCCCCAGCCCAGGAGATATTCCTGAACCTTGCCTTCGTGCTTTGAAGGACGAGGGACTCTTGTCAGGCCGTAGAAGTTCTCCCAAACGGCCTTTGGCTGCAAATCTTTAATTGTCATAGCGTTATTCTGTTAATATGTGAATATATTATTACTTCGAAAGAGGGAAATAGCCTTCCGTGCCAAGCTGGTAGATGGCCATTCTGTCCTGAAGGAACGAGGTCACGCCATCGGAAAGGCGGACCGTGCAGATGGCCGGTATCCTGTAGATGGCGACATTCGTCTTTGACTGGACTCCCTTGCCGGAAGCCTCGCCGATCGGCTGAGGGATAACCTCAAGGAGGTATGGTTTTCCGGACATATTGTCGGCGGAGACAATCCCGTCGGTGTCAGAGATTCTGAACGCGACGTATGTCTGGGACTTTCTGTCCTTTACCGGAACGACATCGCATTTGAGTTTCTGCGTCTGGAAGTCGCTGTAACCGATGAACATAGACATATATTCCTTCTCCAAGGCGGAGATCTCTTTCAGTGCCGCTCCCATCGCCTCGCCGCTGTAAGTAGCGTCGGTGTCACCAGTGACGATCTGAACCCTCTTCTGACGGAGATTGAATATCATATCGGCGGCCTCCTTGGCTCTTTGCTCCAGAGATTTCTGGACAACCATATTCTGCTGCACGGCGATGCGGTTGTAGGATGCGTCCTCCTTTACTCCACGGTAAAGCGTGGCGGCCTCCGAGGTGAGGTTTGAGCTCACGCCCTTTCCGTTGAAATCAGCACCGGCCTGGGTCGTGAACCTCCACTCTGCGCTCTCGCCGAAACTTCCGTCATTGACAGCGATAAGTCCTTGAGAGGTAAGCGAAAGGAAAGACTGTGTGGCCTTGTCCGGATTGACATAGTAACGGAAATTCTGGTCGGCCTCGATGTACGGGGTCATACGGACCGTGCTGAGGGTGCAGGTTGTCTGATCGGTCTGACGGGCATCCACGCCGAGATATTTCTGGGCGTACTTGGCGTATGGGCCAGCGTAGAAATATTCACGAACGGCCTCCACCTCGATTGTGATGGTGGTCTGAGGAAGGGCGTAGGAAACGGTTCCCACGGGATCCTGGGCCGAGATTCTTCCCACTGGCAGCAATGCGGCGGCCAGACAGAGAAGCGATACTGTGCGGTAATTCTTCATATTCATAAAATTTTTGTCATTTCCATCTTTTGTGCGTCCAGAGGTAATTCTCCGGGTGTTTTTCCAGATCAACCTGAAGCAGGCTGTAATATTCCTGCATTATCAAGTGAGGGGTCATCGTCGAGGCGTCGCGGCAGATTTCCTTGAAGGTCCATTCGTAGTGGCCTCGGGAGACCGGGATCAGGCTCATATAGAACACGCTGTAGTGAAGTTTGTGGGCGATTGAAGCCCCACCGAGCATCGTACGGGTCGGCTGGTGCATAAAGTCAACGACATCGTTCACCGTCGAGTTTCTGTATGGGCACTGGTCGGTCGGGATGATGTAGATTTTCTTGTCCTCCTTGTGGGACAAGGCGAAACGCAGGAGGTTAACGGAGCTGACATAGCCGGTGTAGCCATAACGCAGCACAGGGGCGCATCTGTTGACGCGCATAATCTCGTCCCACATCTTGCTGCTGAGCGGCTTATAGACAGCGATGACATTATCGACAGTCATCATCGATTGTTCCTGGTTTGGGCGGTAATCGTAATTCAGGCAGCCACCGGTAAGTTCCCAGTTGCCGAAATGGCTGTTCAGCACGACCACTCCGGGACTTTCGGTGAGCGCGGCCTCAACGGCCTCTATATTGGTATATTCCACCAGACGTTTCCTGTGCAGCCTTTCCGGATTACGGCAGCCTCCGAACCAGATCGTCTCGGCCAGAATCTCTCCGAAATGCTTGTAGAACGCATCAGAGATTTGCTTCAGTTCCTTGTATTTCTTGTCAGGAAACGCCCGCGAGAGGTTGATCATCACCACATCCCGCCGGTAGTGCAGCACATCCCGGAGCAGCCAGGCGAAGAAGCCCGCCCACGCGTAATGGAATCCCAGCGGAAGCGCCGAGATCACACGCAGAAGCCCTTGCACCAGTTTTGTCAATATCTTCATCTCTCTACGATCAGTCGCATATTCAGACAAATATAATGAAAGAGGCGGTGAATATGAAATTTAATTGTATTATTGAATATGAATATGACAGTGCGCCAAGACGGACATTTCGCATACGTCATATCTCAATCCATTCGACCTCGCCGCCCCATATCGACAGGAAGCGGTGAAAGTCCTCCCCCGCGATCACGACGCTGGCCGTGTTCTCGCAAGGGTGGAAACTTATCTTGTCCGCGGTCCTCAACGCGCTGTCAATGTAATATTTGACCCTGTGCCCGTTCGGGAAAAGTTCCTTAGGATCGGCATCCTTTGGCTCGATGTCATTGATGAGTCCGAAAGCCGACACCGACCCGGGATGCAGGTCGAGGCAACGTAGCATCCTCTCCTCCGACGCAAAAGATAGTTTTCCCTGCCTCAGCATATGCTCCAAACTATGAATATCCAGTGTCTTATGGCATTCCATACTCACGAGGTAGTGCCTGTTCCCCTTATGGTTCCGAAAGAAAAGGTTCTTGCAATGCGTCGCCTCGGGAATATTCCCCCAATACGTCAGACACTCCTCCACCGTGTACAACGCCGGATGCTCGTACAACTTGTACCCGATGCCGTTGTCCCTCAAAAAGTTCAAGGTCTTTTCCCTCAAGCGTTCACGTTCCGATCTGTCAATTTCCATCTGCATTTATGTTTTGTGTGTAAATTTAGGCAATTTTTTGGTTATGGGAACGAGAACTCATAAACTGCACGCTTAGATTCCTCGTATTTCCGAATCATTTGCCTGACAGACGCCTTGGAAATATGTTTTGTAAAATCGTACACTCTTCCTATAGTCCCCAACAATCGCAGCCGAAATGGCATCCAGTTCAACACTGGGTGCAAAGGTTCTTTAGACGGATATCAATTCGTTACCGAAGCTCCAGATGGCGAGACCTTATTATATTTATATGCTGAAGATCTTATCTCATTAAAACCAACAGACAGCTTGACTCACCTCGCATTGATAAACTCGTGGGCGTTGACTCTGGGTGCTGGCCGTGCGCCGTGTGTTGACCCGTGCGTTAGCCGTTGCTCCGTGAAGTGAAACGCCCCTGCTAAGTGAGCTGAAGGACAGAGGAGAATATTTATTTTTTAATGCGTGCCAAATTTTGTAATTTTGTACGATTATGCGATTAAATTAAATGGCGAATATAGAACAGAATTACGACTACACGGACGACAACATACGGACCCTGGAAGGTGTCGAACACATCCGCCGGCGTCCTGGAATGTACATCGGAAGACTTGGTAACGGCTCCAACCCTGGGGACGGTATCTACGTGCTCCTCAAGGAGATCGTGGACAACTGCATCGACGAGTTCTCAGCAGGATTCGGCAAGCAGGTCATCATCAAGATCGAAGACAAGCAGGTGACCGTGAGGGACTTCGGACGAGGGATCCCGCTCAACTCCGTCATCAAGGCCACGAGCCAGCTGAACACCGGAGGAAAGTTCGACGACAAGGCCTTCAAGAAGTCTGTCGGTCTGAACGGTGTAGGTACCAAGGCCGTGAACGCCCTGTCCGAGAAGTTCTATGTGGAGTCATTCCGAAACGGGGAGAGTTCCTGGGCAAGCTACGAGCGCGGAGTGCTTGTGGACAGCGGCAGGAAGGAGAATGTGAGCGAGAAGAACGGCACCCTCGTGGTCTTCACGCCGGACAGCACGATGTTCGGAGGCTTCGAGTTCCATATGGACTATGTGGAGACGATGGTCAAGAACTACTCCTACCTGAAGAAAGGGCTTGCCATTGTCCTCAACGGTACCACCTACAAATCAGAGAACGGTCTTCTGGACCTTGTGAACGACTCAATCTCAGAGACTCCGAGATACGAGCCGATCCACCTTGTGGGTGAGGATGTCGAGGTAGTGCTTACACACGGCAACTCCTACGGGGAGAACATCGCCTCGTTCGTCAACGGACAGAACACCCGCGACGGAGGAACACATCTGGCCGCTTTCCGTGAGGCCATCGCAAAGACTCTCAAGGAGTTCTTCAAGAAGAATTACGCTCCTGAGGACTGCCGCCAGGGCATAATCGGAGCGATCAGCATCCAGATCCAGGAGCCGAACTTCGAGGGACAGACCAAGACCAAACTCGGTTCCACATATATGTGGGAGAAGGAAAAGACGGACGAGAACGGCAAGAAGGTGCAGAACCCGGACGGCTCCATCGAGATCGACCGTGGCCCGACCATCCGTTCCTACGTCAACGACTTCATAGCCAGAAATCTGGACAACTACCTGCGCATCCACAAGGATATAGTGCCGATCATCGAGAACAAGATCAAGGAGTCTCAGGCGGAGCGCGAGGAGATCGCCGGAATCCAGAAGAAGACCCGCGAGAGGAACAAGAAGGCGAATGTCTATAACCGTAAGCTGCGCGACTGCCGCTACCACTACGGAGACAAACTGCCTAAGGACAAACAGGATCTGGCGGAGCTCACGAGCATATTCATCACCGAGGGTGATTCCGCGAGCGGAACCATCACCAAAGTGCGCAAGGCGAACTATCAGGCCGTGTTCAGTCTGCGAGGCAAGCCGATAAACTGCTACAAGGAAAGCCACAAGAAGGTGGCTGAGAACGAGGAGCTGAACCTTTTGATCTCAGCGCTTGGAGTCGAGGATGACCTTGACAACCTGCGCTACAACAACATCATCGTGGCGACCGATGCCGATGATGACGGAATGCACATTAGGATGCTCGTGCTGACCTTCTTTATGAAATATTACCCGGACCTTATCAGGCGCGGACACGTGCATATTCTTCAGACCCCTCTTTTCAGGGTGGCGAACAAGAAGGAGAGGCGCTACTGCTACTCTCCGGAGGAGAAGGAGGCCGCCGTCAAGGAGCTGAAGACCTCCGTGCAGATCACAAGGTTCAAAGGTCTGGGAGAGATTTCTTCGGACGAGTTCGTGGACTTCATCGGCGAGAATATGAGGCTTGACCTCGTGAAGCTTTCCGACGAGGAATCCATCGCGGACATTATGGAGTTCTATATGGGTGACAACACTATCGACCGCCAGAACTTCATCCGCGCGAACCTGCGCTCCGAAGAGGAACTTGAAGACGTAAACATCTAATATTCACTGATTATGTCACGTTGGGCGAAATTTTGCGGCTGGTTGCTGAAAAAGATGGGATGGACCACTGTCGGTGGCCCGGCTCCCGAAGACAAATGTGTCATCCTTGGCGTTCCTCACACTTCCGTGTGGGATTTCGTCATATCCTATCTTTTCTACACACAGTTTGACCGGACAGCGCACGTTATGATCAAGAAAGAGTTTTTCTTCTGGCCGGTAGGAATATTCCTCCGCAAGGTCGGCTGCATCCCTGTCGATAGAGGGAGCGCCGCCGCGATGGTCAAGAGCCTCATCGAAGAGATGGAGAAAGTGGACCAGTTCCACCTCGCCATCGCCCCGGAGGGAACCAGAAAGGCCGTGAAGAAATGGAAGACCGGCTACCATCTGATCGCAAGAGAGGTCGGCTGCCCGGTCTATATGGGCTACTTCGACTGGAAAAGCAAGCGTGTCGGCATCGGCGAGAAGGTAGAATTGACCGACGACGCGCGCGCGGACACCGACAGAATCCAGGCGATTTACGAAACAATGCACTTCGAGGGCAAGCACCCCGAAGGCTACATCACTCACTAACAGAATTAGTTATGCCGATATTCAGCCAAAGCAGGGAGAATTACATCACAACCCTTGCCAAGCTTTTTGAATATGCCACCGACAACTACGCCAAGAGGCCGCTTTCGCGCTTCGTGGAAGGAGGGCAGGAATATACCTACGAAAGCTTCAAGCACACCTGTCTGGAACTTTCCCACAGGTTCAACCGCTTCGGAATCAGCGCGAGGGACAAGGTGGCGATCCTTTCCGGGAATATGCCGAACTGGACTGTGGCGATGTTCTCGTGCGTGCCGTTCGGCCGCGTGACAGTGCCGATCCTTCCGGACTCTTCCGAGAGCGAGGTCACGAACATCCTCAACCACTCGGAGTGCAAGGCGATCTTCGTGTCCAAGAAACTGCTCGGGAAACTGAGTCAGGAAATCATTGACAAACTGACCCTTGTGATCGACATCGAGACATTCGAGTTCATCAAGAAGGACGACAAGGCTTTCACCTGCGAAGGTCACGGAGTAGATCCGCAGGCCGATGACCTTGCCTCGATCATCTACACGTCAGGGACTTCCGGCAAGGCCAAAGGCGTAATGCTCAGCCACCGCAACTTCTGCCAGAACATCATCGCCGCCAACCACGCCCAGAAGGCTGGTAAGCGGGACCGTTGGCTTTCCATCCTGCCGATGTCGCACACTTACGAAATGGCTTTCAGCGTGCTCTACCCGCTGTTTGTCGGAGGCTGCGTCTATTATATTCAGAAACCGCCTACTCCGAGCATCCTGATGAACGCGATGAAAAAGGTACGCCCGACAATTATGTGCTCCGTGCCGCTGATCATCGAGAAAGTTTACAAGAGCAGCGTCGTTCCGACGATCGAGAAGAGCCGCATCCTGTCCTGGATGCGGGAGCATACGCCAAGAATTCTGTACTGGATGATCGGCAAGATGCTCTACAAGAAATTCGGCGGCAAGCTGAAATTCTTCGGCATCGGCGGCTCGAAGCTCGACTCGACCGTGGAGGATTTCCTCAACAAGGCCGGATTCCCTTACGCCATCGGGTATGGACTGACGGAGACGGCACCGCTGATCACAAACGCCTGCGTGGGCAAGACCGTGGTCGGCTCGATTGGAGTCCCTGCCTATAATGTAGAGGTAAAGTTGCAGAATGTGAACCCTGAAACCGGCGAGGGCGAGATTGTAGCCAAGGGCGACAACGTGATGCTTGGCTACTACCGCGATCCTGAAAGGACACGCTCAGTGCTCACCGATGACGGTTGGTTCCGTACCAACGACCTCGCGTGTCAGGACTCAAAAGGCCGCTACTACATCAAGGGAAGGCTCGGGAATATGATCGTGGGACCTTCCGGCGAGAACATCTACCCTGAGGAGATCGAGCAGGTCATCAACACCTTCAGCGGTGTGAATGAGTCACTTGTGGTTGAAAGGAACGGCAAGCTTGTCGCCCTTGTCAAGTTCGACGACAATGTGCTCGACTGGAACCAGGAGCGTGAGGACAAGTTCTTCGACAACCTCCAGTCGATGAAGCAGGCTGTCCTTGAATATGTCAACAAGCACGTCAGCAAGCAATCCAAGATCGGCGAGGTCGAGGCGATGAAGGACAACTTCGAGAAGACCGCCACGCAGAAGATCCGCCGGTTCAAGTACAAGGAAGAGACATCAGACGAGGCCTCTCAGCAGGATGCCGAGGACAAGACAAAAGGGAAGGCTTCTCCTGAAAAGTAAGCCTTCCCGATAATCCTTTAGCAGACCGGATCCTTACCAATTCCGCTCACGGTAAGGATTCGGTTTGTCAGTTACAGGAAGGTCGGAGTCATTCTCAACCTTGACGCAATCGTGGATGCTGATCTCCGCGTCCCGCTTCCATTTGGAAAAGTCATTCCCCTTGATGTTCACATCGCCGCAGTACTGCACGTCAATCACCGGTTGTCCCGGGAACAAAGGCGCATAAGTCTTTGAGTCAATGAATATGTTGTCTGAGATGTCGAGAGTCTCCACACTTCTGGCATAGACTATCTGGCTGTCAAAGGTTGAGACAGTATTACCCGTGAAAACCACACGGTTATGATAGTGGAAATCATTTCCTCTGGTCTTGGTTGGAATCTCCGGATCGATTTGGAGAATGGCCTGCGGCCCGTTCGCACCGATGGCCAAGTCGGTGAACTTGTTGTTTCTTATCACGATGTTCTTCGTCCTTCCTGACTCGTACCAGAAATTAGCGTCACCGCTGACGCAGATTCCGGCCATCTGGGAGGCGAAGTCGCAGTCCTCTACCAGGACATCTCCGTAGGTTGAAAGCAGCAGACTTCTGGCTCTGTTGTAACGTACTGTACAGTTTCTGATGATCACATCAGCCCCACGGGAAAGATTCTCAAGAGCCAGATTTGTAGGGTTCTCGACTCCAGTCAAATCAAAATCCGTCTCGATCAGATAGGCTTTACGATCAGATTTGTCAATGGATTTTATCACTCCTGTGCCTATCGGACGAAGATTTGATTTGTCCACAAAACTGATCTTATCACCCGCGTCGGCAAACTGGTTGCCAACCTGCTGGAAATGTCCGAAATGCACCCGTAAGGTATTCGCTGACAGCAGCGAGTCCACAAGCATATATATTCCGTGAATGTTGGCGGCATCGTCCAGCATACTCTCGAACAGGCTGTCCTCGATGGTTATCTTTCCGTTGCAGCTGACAAAGTGTGTAGCATCCGCGGAAGTAGTCACCATCCTCGGAGAACCTTCGTGAGCCGCAGTAGAGTAACCTCTCACAGTGAGATTCTCTGAATATTCCGCTATCAGTCCCATTCCGCCGCTTCGGTAGATGTGGACGTTCTCGATGTTGATATTCTTGGAAGACAGGACCGCTATCGCCGGAAAACGTCTGTTAAGTCCGGTATGTCCTTTGTCATCCCAAATGCTGCCGACCGGTGGAACGTCCCGCGCGCTGAGCCGTGTGAACTCGACGATGCCGTCACCTATCTCCTGAGCTCCCATCTCCCCTGACCAATAGCCGTGGTCGTATGCACAGGTGTCGAAGAACGGCCTATGTGTCTTAGGGTCAAACAGAATGCTCTCCCCCATCGCATATTCCCAGTCATAGCCTCCGAAAAAGAGCCTGTCGCCCTCGATCCTGTACTTGGTGTCCGGCAGCACCTTGACCGTGAAGCTTCTGGCCACCGGATCGTTCGACAGAACCGTCCCCTCGAACGTCCAAGGATAGTCGTAATCCACTGACACGCCTTTGATTGTGACATCAGATGACCCTTTAACCGCGAACGGCACCATACACCCGTGGAACAGAAAGTCAGTCCCCTCCCCCTCAATCGTCACGTTCTTCATATCCTTAATCAGGAAGGCTATCTTCTTGTCCCCGCTGTCATTGTTGGACAGCGTCAGGAACTCCTCTGCCCC